>JANQHN010000193.1 GCA_028282665.1 Phycisphaerae bacterium
GGCGCTGCGCTTCTGGTTCTTGGTCCGGCTCGAACCAATCCGAACCAACCGCGGACAAGTAATCGCCGAGCCATAAACCGACTTTTTCAGGGACGACTACTTAGCGGTTACGAGTAAATCCGACCAGAGCAAACTCTAGCCAGGTGTAGTGTCCGACACCGTGTATTGTACTGCCGGAAAGTCGACAGTAAGCGCTACGTTTGGATTGAAACTGCTATAGATCTTACTTCTGCAAAGCAATTGTTGTGCTTGTTCACAATGCGCCGATAAAATGGTAGATACTCGAACACGTATTGGTCGGGCGCGGTGTCCTGCAGTGCGTTTTGCACTACGGAAATGGCATTCGGACGCTACGCTTTGTACTGAAGCGGCTGGACACAGACTCCGTCTCCTGTCATCCTGCAGGGAGCGATTTCATGGCAAGTTTGCGCAGTCCGATTATTGTACTATCGGTTTGGCTGATGCTGATGGGCATGATCGCATGTTCTCCCAATTCTTCGCCTCCATCATCATTGCCACGAAAATCTCCAGTCTACATATTGGACACCGAAGGCTTGGAGCCACCTGCTATGGGAGTGGATCCTGCCCGCAAACCCGGCTACTCCATTGGAGGCGCGGATGATGAGATGCCGGATGGCGGAGTTGTCGCGTTCGAGCTCACACTGGCGGCAAGAGGCGCGGACGCACTACAAATGCGACTTGCCGAATCGGCGCCAGGTCAAACCATCCCTCTTGACAGTTTCGCCGTCAGTGCGTCTTTGCCTCCTGCCATCGATTTAGACTGGAACCGACTGCCTTTGGAAGTGCGCAACGTATTGAACGAAGGGCGAGGCCTGTTTGCACGAGTTGAAAAACACACAAAACTCTCATCCGAGCAAATACGGATCGCCGTCTTACTGCCAACGTCCACGATGACGCCGGAAACCCGCCTCGAGGTGTACACCGATACCTTTGGCGACGGATCGCCATTCGGCGCCGCCAAGATTCCATTGGTCAGAGACTTCTACTATATAGCAGTACTGGGCGATTCCATTCAATGGGGAAACGGGTTGACGGATCGGCACAAGTTCTCCGCCCTCGTCGCCCAAACGATCGAACGGGAAAAGAACGTCAAAGTGATTCGCCAAATCCGTGCGCACAGCGGAGCGAGAATCGTACCCATCGATGAGGATGTCATTTGCTCTCAGAATTGCTGGGGCGAGGCGCCGGTCGTAGCTACCTCCATTCGCCTTCAAGCGAAAACCATCGAATCGCCCGACTTGATCGATCTTGTGATGATGGACGGCTGCATTAACGATGTGGATGTCCTGTCGATCATCAATCCTAACATCACCCCTGATGACTTGGCCTTAAAAACAAGGACGTTTTGCTATGAGGAAATGAGGGCTCTACTCGAAGAGGTGCGCGAAACCGTGCCGCAAGCACCGGTTGTCGTCACGGCGTATTTTCCAATCATCTCAAAGGACAACGATCTCGACGGTCTGGAACAGTATATGGCGCTCAATGAGGTACCGCAGGATAACAGCCTCAGCGAAATCATCGAGCGAATGGTGGAGAACTCCGCGGTCTTCGACGACGTATCGCGGGCAAGTTTGGCGCAGGCGGTTCACGAAGCCAACGAAAAGGCAAGCGGTGATCGTATGATCGCGTTCGCGCCGACCGAGTTCAAAACGGAACACAGCTTGTTTGCATCTGCCTCGTACTTGTGGGGCATGGATGAGAACAACGCCTTCCTTAACGACCTCGAGATCGATCTCGCGCTATTCCCTGAAGATCCTGTCTTGGAGCAGCGTGCTGACTTTTGCCTTCAAAATGAAACGATCGATAGTTTTCTCGGATGCGTCTACGCTTCCGTCGGCCACCCGAATATCGACGGCGCGCGGGCTTACGCAACAGCCATCGAGAAGCAGCTTATCGCCCTTGGCGTACTGGATGGGGATGGAGGCAGCGAGTGAAAACCTGCGGTAGAAAACGAAGTACCAACACCCCGTCCGGAGTTGCCCTGGCGGTAGCGTGCCTGCTTGGTTTCAGTGGGTGGCTTGGCTGTGCCAACGTCAACGACTCCGCCTCCAGACCCGCAAACTTTTCGTCAGTTTTCATTCACGGCATGGAAGGGCTTGTCGCTCCGCTGGCAGGCAATGAGAACGTTCGCAAACCCGAATTTATCGAGGATGATCCGGTTCTCGGTGAAGTGGCGCGCTTCCGGATTACCGTATCCGCAACCAAACCGGATTTGTTTATCGATCTATTAGACAAATCTGTTGGGCTGGAAACGTCCCTTTGGCCGCGCAGCGCACTCTCGCGGGAGGATGTCGTGGCGGGCTACTACGAAGTATCCGAACGAACGGGCCAATGGGATAAGCCGCTTGTGTCGGGTGTGAAACTTTTTGACGTATCCATCACGCTAAGCACGGCGTTCATCACTCCGACGACGCGCCTCATCATCTATGAAGATACCACATCCGAAGGAAAGCCGGCGGGCGCTGCCACGTTCGAGATTGTCAACGAATTTTATTACATGGCTGTACTTGGAGATTCGATCGCCTGGGGCAATGGCCTGCGCGAAGATGAAAAATATTCTTCGATCGTCGCACGGCAAATACAAAGTGAGTTAGGTGTACGTGTGATCAATCAAGTTCGCGCGCACAACGGGGCCATCATCACGCCTACGGATTTCGATTCCTTACCGGTAGGTACGTTCTGGGGTGAAGTACCGACGGCGGCTATTTCGGTCAATCTTCAAATCGACCTCGTCCAAAGCCCGGAGCTTGTCGAACTCGTCGTTCTGGACGGCTGCATCAACGATATCGGACTTGACCGATTGCTCAATCCCGATTACGAACCGGACGAGATTCAATTCCTTACCGATGCGTTCTGCTATCAGGAAATGGTCGTTCTGTTGCAAAAAGTACGGCAGACGATGCCCAACGCTACGGTAATCGTCACACCGTATTATCAAATCGTAAGTGAGTCTTCGGACTTGTTCGGGCTTGAGGCCTATGCCTCCGTCAACGCAGAAGAACCGATTGAAGACGCTGACGAACTCAAAACCGCCTTGATCAAAAACAGCATTACTTTTGAGGAGCGCGCGCGAATTGGTATCTCTACAGCTATAAATACTGTAAATCGTGACGATCCATTAGGGCAACGTGTGTATCTTGCCGATCTCGTGTTCCCTCCGGAGCGAGCAATTTTTGCACCCGATCCCTGGCTTTGGGGACTTACCGAGGACAATGAGATCGTACAGGCGCTTGGCTTGGGGTTACGGCTTTACCCGGAAGATCCTATCGCACCGCGAAGGTTCGAGCAATGCGGTGAAGATGGTGTAGTGATCGGACTCGCCTTCTGCCTCTTCGCCTCGACCGGCCATCCTAATCCACAAGGTGCGGCCGTCTATGCGGAGGCGATTATCGAAACACTACGAGAAGCCGGCGTCCTCCAGCAAACAAATGACTAGAGCAAGCTCTAGCCAGGTGTAGTGTCCAGTACCGTGTTTTGTACTGCCGAAAAGTCGGCAGTAAGCGCTACGTTTGGATTGAAATTACTATAAAATACACTACTTCACTCAGTGGCACCCACAACACCGATCAATGTAAGCGCGACGTGTCATTCCATGATTTACATCAGCATGCTTCGCAAGTAGTCCGCTGCAATAGACAGCGATTCGACGCCGAGCGCGCGCGTGTTTTCCTCAATCAAAATAGGGCCGTTGTATCCCCCTGTCCTGAGCTTGTTTAGGACTCGCGGAATGTTCGCGTCGCCTCGTCCACATGCGGCAGGTGAACCGTACGATCGACCGGGAGCATCAGATGCCTTGGCATCTTTCATATGAACATTGCCGATACAACCTTTCAGCGTCGACACAGCCCGCACCGGATCATCCGTACCGAACACCACGAAATTGCCCGGGTCGAAATTGACGCCGATATTGTTCTCCCCCACGGCACCGATGAAATCGAGCAAAGTCCGGGCTGACTCTCGGCCAGTTTCAACTAACAGCATCACTCCGGCAAGTTCCTGGCAAACCTCGGCTACACGCAAACGAAGCTTTTCGTAACGGGAATCGTTCGTGGACTCGGGTATGGATCCAATGTGAGCCGCAACGGCGTCAAGGTTAAGCGATTGAGCAATATCCGCGACTTGTAACGTATGGGCGACGCGTTCTTCGTATTTTTCATCGTTCGCATATCCCCCCGTTTCGTGAATCACCTGAATCGAGGAGTAATCCTCGCCCTCGAAAGCGACAAAAGGCGCAAGGAGCCGGGCTTCGACTTCATTCGCCGCCGAAGCAATCGCACTCACATCAGCCATTTCTGCAGATTCGTTGGAAAAAAATCCAATCTGCACCACGCCAAGCCCAAGCTTCTGTGCATACGTAATCCCCTCAACACAATCCTCGCGATCGACCGTCCATCCGCAAAGCCCAATCGTCATCTGCGACACGACCCGCCTCCTATCATGGCTCCAATCAACTTATCCACCTGCAACGGCGCGAGAGGCTACGGGGCAACGGGACGAACGTCAAACACAACCGGATCAATAGTCCCTGCGCTACTCATTCATCTCCTCGGTCTCCGCCGGCTTATCGCTGGAACCATTCGCTTTAGCGGGAAGCAGATAGGTGGCAGGTATATAATTGTTCCAGAGAATCCTCAGCCGCCAGCCGCCGACCGCCTCCTCAATCGTGTAATCGCCTAACGTAACGAGATTCGCCTTGCGCCGCTTCGGTCGGTTGACAAGTTCTCCCTCTAGCGCCGCCCACTCATCCATTTTCGCTTCGAATGCTTCATCATACGTAGCCGGGGAAAAAGTGCCGACCGGAGCGTCTTCATAAGCTTCATAGGCAGATGCATGCGCGTGCAGGAAATGCAAACCCCACACTTGCCGGAAGTCGACCCGCTTCGCGTTGACTTTGTCCGCAACGGCGAAGAAGCCCCCCGCCACCAGCAACGCAATACCTCCGCCTCGGGTCACGAGCATGCGGACTGTCTTTCCGTCGGACCAGCCTCTCTTCAAGCCAAAGTACCCGACGATTACCGTAGCCAGCGCCAAATAAAGAACGGCAACCGCAAGCGAACGCAACGCAGCATGCTTGTGCGTGTACACGCGACGCAGGTATGGGGCGGGCTCCTCCTTATTGAACAAAACATCGTTACGCATGTCCCTTGCGGATAATTCACCGGAGAACTTCGTTAACCAGCATCCGCGCCACAAATCCTCCACAATGCCGGGAGCACCGGTGGCGTGGTGCGCGCGGCCACGACGATCCCTTCCGCCCCACACATTGATCGATTCTCTGGACTCTACGGCATCGGACCAGGGAACACGAAAGTAGTAATCATCCACCTCTTCCACGGCAACGCAGGCCTGCTTGCGAAGGTGAGAAGCCGACACCGCCTCGTCAGCGAACACATAGAGATCGAGGTGGAGCGGTTCTGCGTCCACGCCGGTCAACCGCACGGGATAGATCGCCTGCTTCGCCGGAAACTTGATCTTGAGCGGGTGTTGCGTCACAGCGTGATCCGCGTCCGCCGAGAGCTTTGCTGCAAGAAAACACCAGCCCTTCTTTGCGTAATCTTCAATGACGGGCTTGGCAGTCGGCGGCACCGCGAAATTGTTCGATTCGAGCCAATCGTAAACGGCACGCCCGTCGGGCGATTGAACGACCTCGACATCGTACACGCCGGCCTGTGCGTGCAAAAGTGTTCGCAAAGCGGGTCCGGGAGCGACACCCGCCCTGCCAAGAGTCGGTAAACCCATCATCCCGGCAAAAACGAAAATAACAACGCCTGCGATGCACCACGCTGCATAAACAATGTCCGGTCTGCCGTCTCGAAGAGCGAAGCGCCGCACGATAGCCGCCAGACAAAAGACGAGCAGTACGGCAGCAGCGACAACTTCCATGCGATCGACCTGCACGAAAGATGGCGCGGCCAGGGACTCCAGGGATGTAAGAACGTATGGTTCACACGCTTCGACCGAAATCGGAGTTGCAGGAAGCGGCAGAACCCAACCGATACTATCGCCGCCCGCGTTGATGTCGGATTGCACGATCACCGTTTCCATGCCATCGCGGTGAATGATAGCGGCGCGCTGCGCGTTGATGTGCGGTTCTTCCACAAGTTCATAGCGTCGAAAGAACTTGCCGTCGGCCTGTACATCGCACACGGCAATGGCACCCAGAACCAACACCGATAGACAACATCGAAACACGGTCCTGCCCACAACTCTACCAACCATAACCATGCCGTATTCTCCGCCGGATATATCAGAATCCACGAACTCGCTCATACGAGAACGACTTTCCTACTTAGCAATATACGTTCGACATGCGGCATAAGTTTCGTGTTCACGGAACGACCATGCCCGCCCTTCTCGCCAAACACCCCACAAACTGACGAATTCATACGAACCACTCCCAAACCCGTAACGTAACGATTCCGACGCCTCGATAGATTTCGCCTAAGCCATCAAAACTCATATCGGCTCGGCAAAGATCAGTCAAAGACAGGTCCGCAAACAACCGAATAGAAAGGACAAACACATGTCCGCAGAAAAATGCCCGCGCCGCGCGCCTATTGCACAATGGTTCATTCGTCGAAATCCACTCTACATCATTAGCGCAGTCTTGATGGCAATTGCCGCTCGATTTCTACTTGTGAATCCGGATCACCCCGCAGGCAACCAAGGAGTTATTTTTCTTACGTTGCTCGCGCTGTTGGTTTATCAGTGGACCGTTGGATTGGTGATCTTGGTATTGCATCGAACAAGGCGAGCTCCGGAAGATCTGCCGTCATTGCTGTTCGTAGCCGGGCTGTTTTGGACGGGTCCGCTCGCAGCGACGGTTGAACTTACAGCGCTCGACTTGCAACTCGGTACGCTCATCGCAACCGGCGTCGCCTTGATTGCCTTCGCAGATCTCATCATCTTGTGCGGTTGTTTACAATTGCGATTCCACACGACGACCTACTTGGGCAGCGCGCTATGCCTCGGCTCGCTCGTATGGCTTTCGTCAGCGGTCCGTGCCGCAAACGCTAGCGCGGGAAAACATGAACTTGTTTTTTATGGGGGCTTTTGGTTGTTCGCATTCTCGATCCTCGCCTTCGCCATGGCTCCGCCACCCAAGCCACGAAAATTCGTGCTGGATGAACAAGCAACCCTTCCGGGGCTGCCCGTAGAATACGCATTCATCGCGTTAGTCATTGCAGCAGGGATTGCTCAGCTTTTCGGCATCAATCATGCGATGTACTGCAACGCAAAACCTCTCTACTTCGCACCGATCTTGCTATCTCTGGCCGCGATCGGCTTTGCGTGGACCGGCAGGATGGAATCAGGCCGCGGATGGGCAATCGCCGCTGTGTCTGCCCTGCCCATCGCCGCTGCGATACTGGCCAGAGGACTGTTCCACAACAACGTGCCCGTTCTTGACCTGCCTGTGTGGTTTCAACGACCGCTCCCAATCGTGCTGTTTGCCTCTGCAGGAATCTACCTGTTCGGGGCTTGGTGCCATCGTGATAAGTTCTTGATGCACGCGGCAGCGTTCTCACTTGTGATCGCAATGAACACGAGCCACGTCCCCATCATCTTCTCAGCTAATGAACTCGGCCTGTCGGTTGAAGCGATTCGCTCGCCCCGCAATATGACAAGCATGTTGCTGGGACTGATCACACTTTACCTTTTTGTCACCGCTCTGATTCAAAGATCAAGGATCGATGTTGGCCTGGCGCTGGTCACAGCACTTGCTGTTTCCTTCCTGCAGAGCGAGCGACTCCACAAACACGAAGGCCCACTCAATATTCTCGCAGTCGGATGGTTCCTGTTCGCCGTCGCGCATCTAAGCAAAACGAAACTCAGTTTCTTTGTTCGCCTGCTGCCGGTCCTACTCGTGTTAGGCTGCTCCTGGCGTTTGACGTATCACACCGATGCAGCGGGCATAGCCCGTGCATCTTTAGTATTGATGATGTTGCTCTTGTTCGCTGCAGGATTGTTGTGGCGCTGGACGCACTACCTGCCGACAGCCATCGTATTAACCGCCGTGTGCGGAATTGCAGCCGGCCGCAACACGCTGCGTGACTCAGTGACCGTAAGGTCGACGATTGCTGTGATTTCGTCTTTTACAACTCTGGCACTGGGTGCATGGGTTAGCTGGCGTAAGGAGCATTGGCTGGCTCAAGATCGAGCTGAAGCGGGCGTATCACTCTCAAACCCTGACGAGACCGGTCACCATTCGCCGCCCACGGATGCTTAGCCCGGATATTGCAGTGCGCCGTGCAAAAGCATGTGTCTTCAGTGAGTGACAATCCCGCGCAGCAACTATCACTCCAATTGGTAGCAACCGGAGCAGTCGTGGAGGTAACGAAGCGTTTTTTTAAAACCCCACCGCCCGGTAGAGAAGCGTTCGTCATTAGAAGAAATTCGCGCATGCACGTTAGGTATTGAGTGAATTCATATGCGAAAATCCGATTCTTCCGACGGCGTTCGTCCACCCTCCGGGCGGGGAGGAATTTTGGGAGGCACTCGGTCCAGGGGCTTGGTCGCTGCGCGACCCGCGCACCCTGGCTAACGTCGTCCGCCCTGCCAGGCGAGGAGCCGACAGCCGAGGTTGGTTCCGAGGGATAGACGTATAACCATGAAACAAGGCGGATTATCACAGATCACGACCTATGACCTGAATCGGTAGAGCCCACTGTCTGCACCGGATCATACGAACGATCTGCGTTGACATTCGAAAGGACAAAAGGACAAATGCATTTGTCGAGGATGCGCTTCCTCGTCCGGAGGGTGGGGTGTCGAGGATGTGTTTTCCCGCCCGGAGGGCGGACGATGTTAGCCAGGGGCG
>JANQHN010000244.1 GCA_028282665.1 Phycisphaerae bacterium
ATCCGATGGCTTCGGCTATGGAGAAGCGATGGCGGAAGTGGCATGAGTCGCATCGATTTTCCACATTGTGACATTGCCCACACATTTGAACACTCATAACGACAGAGTCCGCGGGCTCAAGGTGTCCGCCACTCCCCTGGATCTGTTGAATCTGTTCGACGTCTTCCTGAGTGAAGTGGTAACCCGATCCTACACCGAACTCTTTGGGGAAATCGTCGTACCGGCCGCACTCCAGCATGCGGATGTACGAGACTGAGTGGCGGTTTGCGCGATGGCCTTCGTATTGATTGGGGTGGCACTCTCCGCAAACTTCCGGCGTCGGTAGACGGCGGTGGCCTTCCTGGCCGACGGGAATATCCGGATTTTCCTTGTGGCAGACTTCACACTTTAGGCCTGCCTTTGCTTTGGAGGAGAACATGAAGTCCTGGATCATGATGGGGTCGGTGGATTCGTGACATATTAGGCAGCTAGCGTTGTCTTCACGAAAACGCTCTTCCTGCTCTTCGGTCATGGGGATTTCAGCGACAAGTCCACCGACGCGTTCCTGCGGTTCGGTGGTTTGGTTGTCGTTGTTGTTGGCGTTTGCGTTTTGATTGGCATTTTGGTTCGTATTTTGATTCGCGTTTTGGTTGTCATTGGGCGAACCTCCGCCGTCGACAGGCGTGCAAGCGCCTACGAAACCAATCCCAATGCAAATGGCCAGCAGTGTCATCCAAACGATTCCAGTCTTCATCATTCACCTCTTCAAATTGGCGGTTAACCGTACGCGTACGTTGCGCGCGGGGAATTAGCTGTTTTCGATCATCCGCATTTGGGCGACCACGTGCCCGCCGCGACATCAGCAAATGTTCAAGCGATGCCGAAAGGATGGTATCGCGCCTTAATGAATATATAAGCATAGATACATGCTATTTTGTGGCCAAACCATCGTGCGTCTTCGCCATGCGCGCTAACTATCCGTCTGCGTCGCGAACAAATGCCAGCTTGAACTTTGGCTGCGAAGTGATCATTGATCTAGATCAATTTTAAAGCCAATCAGTTTTTTTGAAAGGGTGGGCATTATGGCCTATTCGCCCCAGTTGCCCTATTTTCCGAATCCGGCTTTGTTGGGTTACTATGTGGATAGCGTGCTTCGTCGCACACGACTTCTCCGGGAAATTTCTGTCGGGTAGCTTACTGGCTGGCATCGTGCGATGCTTCGGGCAATCACACTCAGTCTCATAGGAGTGAACGAATCCCTTGTGTAACGACGAATTCCAAGCCAGAGAGCGAACGCCTGTCGAAAGGTTGCCCGCGCTTCGAACTTCCTTTTTCGGTCCGGGATTGCTTGTCACTGCTGCTTTCATTGGTCCTGGAACGGTAACAACGGCGACCAAAGCCGGGGCTTCGTTCGGATTTGCGGTTGCTTGGGCGCTGCTGTTCGCCATCCTCGCCACGATCGTGTTGCAAGAAATGTCCGCACGCCTTGGGCTCGTCACACGCATGGGACTCGGTGAGGCACTGCGTGGCACTTTCGAGAATCCCGTCGGGAAATGGGCCTCGGTATTGCTGGTTGTTTCAGCGATTACGTTCGGCAATGCCGCTTATCAGATGGGCAACATCACCGGCGCGTCGCTGGGGCTTGAAGCGCTGAGCAAGTGGAGTCACCGCGTCTGGGCGGTAGCTGTCGGGCTCGCAGCCACTGCCATCCTTGCGACCGGTATCTACAAAATCATCGAACGAGTGCTCATCGCGCTCGTCGTCGTGATGAGCGTGACATTTATTGTGACGGCGATTGTCATCAGGCCCGACCTGGACAAACTCTTTGCAGGTCTGTTTACGCCCAGCGTTCCCGAAGGCTCACTGCTTACCGTTATTGCGCTCATCGGAACGACTGTCGTTCCTTATAATCTTTTCCTTCACGCATCTACCGTGCGAGAGAAATGGTGCGAGGCGATTCCGCTTCCCGTGGCCTTACACAACGCGCGGTTCGATGCCATCATTTCAATCGTTCTGGGGGGATTGGTTACGCTTACAATTTTGATCACGGCGACCGGTTTCTACGGATCGGACGCGGAAATCACCTCTGCAGCCGGCATGGCCAGGCAGCTCGAACCCTTGCTGGGCCCATGGGCAGGTGTTTTTTTTGCGGTGGGCTTGTTCGCTGCGGGTTTGACCAGTTCGATTACCGCACCGCTCGCCGCCGCTTACGCCACAAGCGGTGCACTGGGGTGGTCCGGCGGGCTGGAGGATCGGAAGTTCAAGCTAACTTGGTTTTTCATCATCGCGGTGGGGACGGCGCTGGCTATGCTGGGGAAGCGTCCGACCCAGGCAATCGTCGTCGCTCAGGCAGCTAATGGGCTTTTGTTGCCAGTGATGGCGGTTTTTTTGCTGGTCGTCGCCAACCGCCACAAGCTCCTTGGCGAGCATACGAACGGTCCTTTAACAAACGTTCTTGGAACTGTCATTGTGTTTGTCGCAACGGGGCTTGGTTTGTGGAAAATCATCGCGGTGTTGCTGAAATAGAGGCCGGTATAGCGTTCTGCAATGAGGCATCATCCTGCCACGTCACGACAATTTGACACAATTCCCCCGTTACGTAAGCGATTTTGCAATCGATAATGTGTGTGTGGCAACTATCGGGCGATGTAAACCGTATACTTTGGGGTGAGTTTCACTACTGACCGTCGAGTGTCGTACACCATATCCGTTTAGAGTTTGCTTATGAAACAGCAGTCGAAAGGCTCCGAACTTCGAGCGTTTGCGTTGATGTTCGCCGCAACGGCCGGCGCCGTTGCGTTGCTTTTGCACTTCGAAGTCATCGAACGTTTTTCATACGAATACGAACGCGGACGACTGCGGGCGGTGCGGGAGACACTTCCGCCGCAGAGTGAAATCGACCAGCAAATGCAAACCACGCGCACGGTGGTGGAGATTACCGCGCCTGCGGTGGTCAGCATTACGACGGAACGCATACGCCGCGTAGCTCATTCGGCCCTTGACGA
>JANQHN010000263.1 GCA_028282665.1 Phycisphaerae bacterium
GACAACCCCGTCACGCCGCCACCACCGGATGCACCCGCAACATGACCCACCTTAGACCGGCCGACAACAACGCTCCCAGTCACACCTCCCCACCGGGCCTGTTCGACCACGATAAGGCAAACCTAAAGGAACGGCTTGCCTCACTCGGCGAAAAGCCGTTCCGCGCGGAGCAAATGCTCGAATGGGTATATCACCATGGTGCGACGTCCTACGATGAAATGAGCAACCTCTCCAAAGCAAGTCGGGTGAAGCTCGCGGCAACGCTGCCTCTTTATCAATCCAGCATTGCACGAAAGCAGGAGTCGAGCGACGGAACGGTGAAGTTATTGCTTCGCTGGCCTGACGGTGCAACGAGCGAGTGCGTTCTCATTCCGGACGGCGAGCGACGAACCGCTTGCATCTCTTCGCAGGTGGGCTGCCCGGTTGGCTGTGTGTTTTGCGCAAGTGGTCTGGACGGTTTGCAACGCCAACTTTCCACCGGCCAAATCGTGGAACAGGCAATGCGAGTGCGGCAGCTTTGCGCAGACGGCTCGCGACTCTCGAATATCGTCTTTATGGGGCTTGGTGAGCCGCTCGCCAACTACACAGCAACGCTTTCGGCAGTACGCACGATCAACCCCGACTGGGGCATGAATATCGGCGCCCGGAAAATAACCGTAAGCACCGTCGGCCTAGCGAGCCAGATGCGGCGTCTTGCTAAAGAAAATCTGCAAATCACGCTTGCACTTTCGCTGCACGCACCCAACGACGAACTCCGCAAGAAGATCATCCCGTGGGCCGAGCGGGTAAGCCTGTCCGACCTAGTGGACGCCGCAAATTTCTACTTCGAGAAGACAGGCCGGGAAGTCACGTTGGAGTACATTCTGCTTGGCGAACTCAATGACCAAGAAAAACACGCCCACCAACTCGCCCGTGTCGCCAAGCGCATGCGCTCGAACATCAACCTCATTCAATACAACCCGGTGCCGAGCCTGCCTTACCTTAGACCAGAGGATTCGACCGTCAACGCATTTGCGGAAATCTTGCGATCAAAAAGTGTAAACACGCACGTGCGGCGTAGTCGAGGCCTGGACATCGACGCGGCGTGCGGGCAATTAAGAAGGCGAGAATCGCGAAAATGAATCGTTGGTAAGTCGAGTTTGCAAGGTCCACAGTGCAGACCGCCGCGCCATCAGTTCGAGTTGAACACACCGTCATTCCCAAGCTAACGGGAATCCAGGAGAAATTCGAGTAATTGCTCGCCTAACCCGTTTTGCTGCTCTCGTTGCAAGCGAATAGATTCAGCCCCCGTGAAGCTCCCTGAACCAGAAACGAGAAATGCAAGCCCCCCGCTTTCGCGGGAACGACAAAAAGAAATTCAGCCACAAAATCCAATACTACACGGCGCCCCCCCCTACGCCGACTTCACCTCTTCCGACTTCGCCTTCACGACTTCTTCGATCTGGTCTTCGTGTTTCTTGGTCATTTTCTGGATGGTATCTTTCGCATCGCGGGCCTCGTCTTCGGAAACGGTCTTCGCCTTTTCCTCGGCGTCGACGAGTTTGTTGGCATCGCGGCGGGCATTGCGAACCACGATTTTCTGCTGTTCGCCCATTTTTTTGACTTGGTTCACGAGTTCTGCACGACGTTCGCCGGATAGCGGTGGAATGGGCAGGCGGATGGCCTTGCCATCACTGTTCGGCGTTACGCCCAAACTCGATGTGAGTACACCTTTCTCGATGTCCTTAAGCGTGCCGGGGTCGAACGGTTTGACCAGGAGCGTCGAAGGCTCGGGCACGGAAATCGTGGCTATTTCGCGAAGTTCCATCGTGCTGCCGTACGATGAGACCTCAATCTTCAGGTGTTCGACGAGGCTTGGATGCGCACGCCCCGTACGGATGCCGCGCGTTTCCTGTTTTAGGAATTCCACCGCCTTGTTCATTTGCGCCGTGCAATCTTTCTCGATCTGACTGAGCGTGGGCATGATTCGTTTCCTCCATCATTCTTTGGTTGTATGCCCATATTTTAGTGCTGGCACTAGAAATCGAAAGCCCTATCAATTGACCACGACGCCACCCGCAACCGATGACCACTGCTTCCGGCCATAATCAGTTCGCAACAGGCATGCACTTACTGACTCAACGCATCCTTTTTCACCGGGCTTACGCCGTCGCCCTTTCATCCGGCCAGGTTTGGTTTCGCTCGCCCCTGCCCTACGATTCAATCGACTATTTGCCGGACTGATCGATTATCGTGCCAACGTCTTCCCCCATCACTACCGCCCGCATGTTGCCCGCCTTACGCAGGTTGAAAACGACGATGGGAATTCGCCCGCGTTGACACAGGTCCACGGCGGCAACATCCATCACGCCAAGGCGGCGGTTGATCACTTCATCGAACGATAGATGGGCGATACGCTCAGCATTCGCATCTTTCATCGGATCCGCCGTATACACCCCGTCCACTTTCGTCGCCTTCAACAACACGTCCGCCCGAATTTCAGATGCTCGAAGCGCCCCACCGCTATCCGTGGTAACAAAAGGATTGCCCGTACCGGCAGCGAAGATCACGACGCGACCTTTCTCCAGATGGTGAATGGCTTTGCGACGAATAAACGGTTCGCAAACGCGGTCGATGGCGATAGCGCTTTGTACTCGCGTGGGTACTCCCTTTGACTCAAGCGTGTCCTGCACTGCAATGGCGTTGATAACCGTTGCGAGCATCCCCATATAGTGGCCTGTCGTTTCTTCGATAGAAGTTTCAGCGGCGATGGTGTGCCCGCGCACGATGTTTCCACCACCCACCACAAGCGCAAGCTCCACGCCCAAACCGACAACCAGCTTGATCTCTTCGGCGAGTCGCTGCAACTCTTCGCCGTCAATCCCGCTCCCGCCGCTGCTGCAAAGCCCCTCACCGCTAATCTTGAGCAATACGCGTTTGTATTTAGGCCCGGGCATGACTTTGCCCCTTTCGTGTATCCAAAAAAAAGGGGAGCCTCACGACTCCCCTGAATCAGCATCAACCGGCTATTGGCCGACCTTCATGTAAACCATGTCGAGTACGGCGTTCACGCCGGACTCCTTCAAAACGTCGATGACTTTTTTCTTGCCATAGACATCTTGCCTGGCGTGCAGTTGTTCCGTCAGCGCCTTCTCCGCGTAAAACGCGTTGACCTTGCCTTCGACAATCTTCTCAACTACCTGCTCGGGCTTGCCCTCACCGACCGCAATCTCGCGCGCCTCGGCACGCAATTTTTCGACCGCATCCTGCGGGATGCCGCTACGGTCAACGGCAAGCGGCTGGGCGAAAGTCGCGTGCATGCACAGGTCCGGACCGATCGCGTCGCCGTTGGGTACCGCATCCAATGCAATCATCACGCCGCTCTTGCCGTCGTGATGCACGTACGTAGTCAAATATTCGCCTTCCACGCGACGAGCTTTGACAAGATTCATCGCCTCGCGCAGCTTGCCGAACGTCTCGGTGTACATCGAGTCCATTTCGGAATCGCTGCGCAACGAGTCGACCGAAGGTTCTTTTTCGCCGGTTTCCGCCGCCTTCTTCGCGTAAGCATTGGCCAGATTCACAAACAAATCGTTCTTCGCCACGGGTGCCGTTTCGCACTGAAATTCGACAATGCCGCCGACCTTCCCCGAGCCATCAATGTAAATGCCTATGCGGCCTTCGCCGGTTTCCTTTCCGCTACGATCCGCCATTTTACCTTTGTGCTTCTTACGGAGCCACTCGACGGCCGCTTCGAAATCGCCGTCGCATTCCGTCAGCGCCTGTTTGCACTCCATCATCGGGAGGTCCGTCTTCTCCCGCAATTCTTTCACCAGTTTTGCGGTGATCTCTGCCATCTCGTTGCACCTTCCGCTTTGGGATGGGGCCCGACCATTGCGGGCCTGGTTTCCATCGATACGCAGCGCTACCGCGCCGCGTGGGTGTGACCAATGTCAAACTAGAAATCGGGCGCTCTTAACGTGTTCGAACCGAAAAGAAACGCTGTCGAAGACTACTGGGTGTCCGCCGGCTTATCCTCGCTTGAAGCCTCGGGAACCGAGGGTGTCTCCGTCGTTGGTTCGTCTACGGATGGCGTGGGCGATTCCGCAGACGCGATTTCGTCCGCTTGAGCGACTGCCTCAGCTTCCGCGCTTTCATCGGCTCGCGCCAAACCAGGCCTGGTCGAACGACGCTTCGGACGCGGCTGATCGCCCTCGTCCTTCTTCATCGCAGCCCGGCCACGCTTACCCTCCTCCACGGCATCCGCCAGATGATTCAAAATCACCTCGATCGCGCGCATCGCGTCGTCATTACCCGGAATGGGAATGTCCGCGAATGAAGGATCCGAATCGGTATCGAGCAGGCAAACCGTCGGAATCTTCAGATTGCGTGCTTCGCGAACCGCGATGTGCTCTTTGGTGACGTCAACGATCACCAACGCGCCGGGAAGCTTGTTCATTTCGCGAATGCCGTCCAGGTTGCGCTTGATCTTCTTCAACTCACGCGCACGCGAAGCGATCATCTTCTTGCTGTATTCCTGAGCGGTACCGTCCGCTTCTTCTTTCTCTAGCTCTTCGAGACGACCAAGACGGGAACGAATCGTGCGGAAGTTTGTCAACGTGCCACCAAGCCACCGTTCGGCTACGTAAGGCATGTTGACGCGCTTCGCCGAATTAACGACCAGCGGCTTAGCCTGACGTTTCGTCCCAACAAAAAGAATGTCATCACCACCGGCCACGGTTCGCGCGATAAATTTCTTCGCACGCAAAAGACCTTTCACCGTCTCGCGAATGTCGATAATGTGAATGGTGTTGCGCTTCGCGAAAATGTAATCCCGCATTTTGGGATTCCAACGGCTCGCGCGATGCCCGTAGTGAATTCCAGAATCCACCAACTGACGAACCAAATCCGACGCCAAAAGTTCTACCTCCACGCAAGGGGACTAGGTATACCCAGTACTGACAAAGAGAACCGCAAAGTGTAGCACATTTCACCACCCCATCAAGGATGGATGCCCCGATTTTCATCAGTCCGCAACACTCCACCATACTTGCCAAATACCTAACAAACATCTTGATCGAGCCGTGAACGCAGATAGCTAACCGGCTAGATTAACGCTGTTCGATCCCCTTACCCGCCTGGAATGTTGAATATCAGGCTCTTAACGGTATCGTGGAATGCGAACCGGCGGTTCCTACTCCCATCATCGGGCCGGAAAGACGCATTGCCCGGCGTTTCATTCGACAGGAGGCCCGTTAGTGCCTGATTCGCCCAACTATCCGCACTCCCCAAAAAAGCCATTGGTGTTCATCAGCGCGGCGGAACCTAGCGCGGATCGGCTCGGGGAAGCACTAATCGAACGAGCAACTCGAATATGCCCGGAAATTCGCTTCGTCGGAGTCGCCGGACCGCGCATGCGGGCTGCTGGATGTTGGTCCATATTCGACATGACTCGTCACGCCGCCATGCTCCTGGGTGTGTTCGGCGTAATTGGCAAAGCGATTCGCATGCAGAACACAGCCGAACGTTACCTGCGCCGCTACCACTTTGACGCGGCCGTGGTCATCGACTCCCCCACCTTACACCTGCCACTCGCGGGCCGCGCTCAAGCCATCGGCATTCCCGTCATGTATTACATCGCTCCGCAAATGTGGGCTTGGGGCGCGCATCGCATTCACAAACTCCGCAGTCGCGTGGATCGGGTTGCCGCCATTCTGCCATTCGAGGAGGAGTACTTCAAAAATCGCGGCGTCGACACAACCTTCGTCGGCCATCCACTGATCGACCGTCTCGCGAAGGTTACAATTGATCGGGACATGGTAAGGACGTTGCGCGCTGATGCCGAACTCGTCGTCGGCCTGCTGCCCGGCTCGCGCAAGCACGTCGTGAGCGAAGTCCTGCCCGGACAACTCGAGATCGTGCAGCGCGTTTTTCAACACAATGAATCAACGAGCCCAACTCGACGCATCAAGTTCATAGCGTCCGTTGCCAGACCACAAGTCGCACCACACATCGAGTCGCTAATTGCGGCAAGCGGCCTGCCGATCGAAATGCATCCGGGAAACCATACGGAGTTGATCGAAGCGGCGGACTTGGTTCTGGTCGCGTCGGGAACCGTGACGCTCGAAGTCGCCTTTCTCAAGACACCCATGATCGTTATGTACAACGCCTCTCCGCTGGTCTACAACCTCATCGGGCGCTGGATGATTACGATCCCGCATTTGTCACTACCCAATATTCTGGCAGAGCGAGAGCTTGTGCCGGAATTCATGCCTTAT
This sequence comes from Phycisphaerae bacterium, assembly GCA_028282665.1. Taxonomy (GTDB): domain Bacteria; phylum Planctomycetota; class Phycisphaerae; order UBA1845; family UBA1845; genus JANQHN01. Next base: position 6,258 of record JANQHN010000263.1, read on the forward strand.
TACAAATCTACGGAACCGATCGCCCAGCGTACTATCGAATTGCTGGAAAACGAAAACCTTCGCAAAGAGATGGCCTGCGAACTCGGTCGAATCATCGCCCCGTTAAACACCGGTCGCGCGGAGGAAAGCGTGGCCCGAATGCTTCTCGACATCATTGAAACAAACACTCACTAAAACCGCCAAAATTGATCTGCCGGATGACTCTGTTCAAGTAGACAACTGCGCGAGCCATAATAGTGCGGCAGTTTGGCTTCTCTGCATTGCTGTTTTTGTCAGTGGCCCTATTCGACAAAATGGATAATTTTTGCCGATTATTCTAAATGTATGATTTAGCGTATCTGATCTCGAGCAATCTAAAAATACTCCGATAATCGTGTAGTATCCGTCGTCAACTCCAAAAAGTGACCAAATGATTCGTTTTCTTTTTTTCGAAACGATGCTGCCGCAAATGGCCGCTCTCCGAGTGTTTTGATCTTTCTCCATCCTCGCTTGATCAAGCGTTAATGAAACATTGACATTTGTTCGAGCTAGAGCTATCCTGAGTTGAAGTGGTCAAGTTTGGAGGGTGATTGCAACTCAGGAAGGGAAAACGTGCGATCAGCATTATTCGCCCCCTCACCCCCCTTGGTCTCAATCGCTATTTTAACATTTTCTTGTGTATCTGCTGGGCTTAATTAATCCGGGCAGAAGTGCTAGGTGAAGGGTCAGGCCACCGTTTGTGCGCTGGCCAATTATCTTTTGGGATTTATTGAGGAGGAAGGATTATGAAAAGAGCTATGCTCACATTGTTGGTCGCGGCGTGTATCGCCGTGCCCGCGTCCGCACAAGCCTGGATCGAGGATTTCAATGGCGGCGGTGCGTTCCCTTGGTCGCAGATCGATCTAGCTCCGGGCGGCAGCTTCGCTGTAGGATGGGACTACAACTATAATCTGATCGATGGTTCGGACCCGCGTGGAAACGTCTCCACTGGTGACGGTGGCGCTGCTCATATCGACACCGATATCCGTCCGAGCGGAGAATCGGGTGTGTACGACGTAATTTTAACGTCTCCCGTATTTTCCGTCCCGAGCGGTGCGATGTTGGAATTCGTCGGCCATTACAGAGCTTTGAACGACGATTCCTTCAGCGTTCTGCTGTCTTCGGACGGCTTCACGACGTTTGATACGCTGGCCACCTATACGGAAGACCTCAACACTGGTATACCTCCGTTCCCGTACACAATCGACGACGCTCTGGGTGAGTTCGTTTCGTTGGACTTGTCCAGCTATGACGCCCAGGATGTCCAGGTTGGCTTCCGTTACGCGGGCGATGGTTGGAACTGGTGGGCGCAGGTTGACAACGTCACCGTAACGCCCGAACCGGCGTCGTTGCTTCTTCTTGGTGTAGCGAGCCTGCTCATCCGCCGCCGCTAAAAGGCATCAGACACTTCTGCAATCAAACTTTCTTATCTAACGTACAACGTTGGGAAAGCAGGATTGGTTACCGGAGTCGGAAAATCCTAATCATGAAATCGAACGGGTGACCTTTTTGCAGGTCACCCGTTTTTTGTTTTCGTGGCCTTGTCGAACCAGTAAAACCTGCCCATACGTTACATGAAGTTATGGATGCATGATCTCCACACCCAGTACGGTCACGTCGTCGCGCGGTAAAAGTGAACCTTTTTCAGCATCCAGCGTAAGCCGCATACGCGCGATCAAGTCTTCCACGGGAAGACGCCCCCACGATTCGAAGGCGACGCGATAAGCCCGCTTGTTTGTCGACTCGTGATCCTCATCCTGAAAAACGGTTTCCACACCGTCAGTGAAAAGCAGGAGTTTTTCACCTTCTCGAAGCTGCACTTCACGCGTATCGAAAGTCTCCCCGGTAAACAGGCCTAACAAGCCCCCCGGCGACTTAAGTTCAATTGATCCGCCCGCTTTATCCATAAGCAACGGATAGGGATGCCCACCTCGAGCGTAGCTTAGCTTGAGCGTTCGAACATTAAGTAAACCGTAGAAAGCAGTTACGAATTGACAGTGCGCCAAATCCTGGTCGGCCAGCGAATCGTTCAAGTTCGCCATCACGTCGGAAGGCGTGCACACTTCGTACGAATCACCTTCAATCTTTTTGGGAATGATGGCCCGCTTGATGAACATGGTCAGCAAACCCGCCGCCAGGCCATGCCCGACCGCGTCTGCCAAATAAAAACCAATGTGTTCTTCGTCAATGCGGAACACGTCATAAATGTCGCCTGACACCCAAGATGCAGGCCTATAAACACTGGCAAACTTGACGTTCAGCAAAGGTTTAGAAATGTCCGGCAGGAACTCGCGTTGCAATCGGGCCGCCAGTCGCATTTCTTGATCGATTTCCTGAAAATGCTCGTTAAGGCGTTTGCCCATGCGTTCCATATTGCGAAGCTTGCGGTCCATAGCACGGACCATGGCATGGTAACGTTCGATAGTGGCCAACCGGCCAGCCAGTTCTTCAAGCGATACTTCCGGATCGACGCAGTCCACTGCAGATGCGCTAACTGAGTACGAATGGGCGGGCGTCACCCTGCTGACGAGCAGCGCAGCGAGCTGTCGGACCTCCACCGTGCGCATCAAATCCTCGTACGCTTGCCACTGGTTCGTGTCGGTAGGGTCCGAAGGTTCACTCACGACCACAGCGTCCACACCGTCGCGTTTCGCCGCCATGCAGGCCTGTGCAAAACCATCGAACACATCGAGCGTGCCGTTCAAGCTCGACATGGCGTTAGTCGCGGTTTGACGCAATGCTCGTGAAGGATTCACCAAAAGGACGTGCATATTCAAATGCCCCGATAGTCCGATAGACCTGCCAATCTCACACGCCGACGCGCACGAGATGCCCCATGCAGGAAGCCAACACTCCCACAAATCAAGAATACAATTTGCGTGAAAGATCGGTCGAATCGATAAAGCAGCGCTTCGGCTCGCCAAATACGTTATGTGGACGTCCCTAAATCAGCTTTAGTGGATTCGTGGCGTACGATGGGGCGTTTTCCTTCGTGCAATTCAATGCTCGGAGCTACGCCAGACTAGTACCTATCCAGTTCGACACTTGAACGCTTAACGAAGACCGGCGGTGATTACGGGACGTTTAACACGCTTTCGGGAATTTCAACGGTATCGCCCTTTTCAAGCCCAACTTTCTCAAGATCACCCGCGTTCATCTCTATGGCGAACTGTGCCGGCTCTTCGGAAGGATAAGCGTTAGGCCTTTCATCGAGCGGTCGCATGGTATAGGTAGCGACCACCTGTCCATTCGCGTTGATGTAGGCGATATCGAGGGGAATAATCGTGTTCCTCATCCAGAAGCTCAGGTATCGTTCATGATCAAAAACGAAGAGCATACCACGCCGTGTGCCATCCGGCAGCGGTTTCATCTGTTCCTCGGTCACCAACATCAGTCCACGCGATGTTTCGGGTTCCTTATCGGCGACCCAAAGTTCATACGATCCAGTACCTATTTTCATGCGAACCTTGGCGAGTGTATCGAGGTCATTGGGTTCGTTTTCCGCACATCCACTCATGGGCACCAACACCGTCATCATGACCAACCCCATTGAGACAAGCCGTAGGTTCATTCGACATTTTCCTCATCGTCAGCGGTATGGAACGCGGAGGCCACGTTCAACTCCCGCAATTTATCCTTGAGTTCCATAAGTCGTTTACGGGTATAGAGCAAGTCTTTGATCACAAGCACGCAAAGCCAGAGCAGTAGAAACAGAATCAGCATCCAGAACACGAGGAAAGCGATTTTATTCTCAACAGGTCTGGGAAAATTGATCCCGAGCACGAACATGACTGAGAGGACGACGCAAATCGCCGCACCCACACGACGCCAAGGCCTGTCACCCAGAACGAGCAAGCGAACCGGGTCGTCGGTGGACGACGGTTTGCGCATGTACACAAACGCCATCAAACCTCCGCCGGCAAGAATCATCATCGAGATTATCGTCTCCAATCGAACCCCCTGACGTCGCTAAGCCAAGATCGTTGCACGCCATACGCTTCCCACCTTATGATCTTATTCACCGAGACCTTAACATCCACTGCCTTCTCCTTGCTTGCAAGTCTCACTGGAGAAGTTATCCTTGGAGCTTTGTGACAACCTGCACGTACGGAGTGCAGACAACAGGATTTGATCCAGAATCTTCAGCGGAGTATTCACATGAAGTCTTCTCTTCGCAAAACGGCTGTTGCGGCCTTCTTGTCGGTTTGTGTACTCGCATCCACAGGTTGCACCCGCGCAATTACGGACGGTGTGAGCATCGGCCTGACGGATGGCATCAGTAACGGTTTGGCTGACGTAATCTCCGACTACATCGCTTCCCTTACCCCGCAAAACGACGAGGATTAGTGGCGCAAAACACTTACGCTTTGCGTAGAACCGGTCCGTCTCGATCTACGCAAGGCAGGTAGACCACCTATCCGCCTAGGGATGCGCTGCTGCGCGCATCGGACCGGCATTTAGTCAATAGAAATCGGACCATTTAACAACGCGGG
>JANQHN010000300.1 GCA_028282665.1 Phycisphaerae bacterium
GTGCGTAAGGCGTCCTTTGGCGGGTACGCGGTGCCGGGCGACAGCATTCGGTACGTAGCGGACATAGAATCTTTGGATGATCAGGCGGCCATGACCGTCGGAGTCGTCTACATCAATAACGAACGCGCGGGCGCGATCGATCTCATCTTCTCGCACGTCAACCAAGCGGCGAGCAAGCTGGACTTGCCCGAGCACAATTTCGTCTTCACGGATAATTTCAAATCACTGTTGTCGACAGTGCGCGAGCACACGGAACGGGGAGGCCAATCGTCGTGAACGGACAGAACCGGAGAGTGGTGGTTACGGGCTTGGGTCCGGCAACGCCAATCGGCCTGGGTGTCGAAGCCTTTTGGGAAGCATTGCTCGCGGGGCAATGTGGTATCGATAGCTTAAAGGCATTTGAGGCCGCTGGATTTGCTTCGCGAGTTGCCGGCGAGTTGCCTGATTTCAAATTCGGCGATTACATCCCCAAAACGTACCGCAAGAGCGCCAAAGTCATGGCCCGCGACATCCTCATCGCCGTGGTTTGCGCTTACCACGCAGTCAAAGATGCCAACCTAAAAACGAAGTGCATCGTTGATCGTGGTGAGGCGGACGGTCCGATCGATGTCGACAGCACACGGTTCGGTGCCAACATCGGCGCAGGCCTGATTTGTGCCAATCTGGACGAACTCGCCGCAGCATTAAGCACCGCCGCAGATGACAACGGCAATTTTGATATTCGCAAGTGGGGCGCCGAGGGCATGCAGAATCTCACACCCCTCTGGCTCTTGAAGTTCCTGCCCAATATGCTTGCCTGCCACGTAACCATTGTCCACGACGCACAGGCACCATCGAACACCATTACCTGCGGCGAAGCATCAAGTCACCTGGCTATCGGTGAAGCGTTCCGAACGATCGGATGCGGCGACGCTGACGTATGCATCTGCGGTGGTGCGGAAAGTAAGATCAACCCGATGGCGCTCGCCAGACCGCAATTGCTCGATCGCCTCAATACCAGTGATAACGATTCACCACAACGTGCGTCTCGGGCGTTTGCATCTGATGCTTCCGGCATGGTCGCGTCAGAAGGCGGGGGCTTGATCATCCTCGAAGACCTCGACCGGGCAAAAACGCGTGGCGCTCGCATCTACGCAGAAGTTGTTGGCTTCGGCGCCGCAACCAATACTCGAAGTTGGCACCAGCCCGAACCGGACGGCGAGTCGATTGCATTTGCCATTCACAATGCCTTATCCAACGCCGATGCATCGGCCGCTGACGTGGACCTCGTCAATCCATTCGGCACGGGTATCCCGGCGTTCGATGTAGCGGAAGCAACCGCTTACTGCAAGGTGATCGGTGACCGACTCACGCAAATCCCTGCGATGACAACTCGTGGCGCCGTTGGCGTAAACGGTGCGGGAACCGGCAGTATCGACTTCGCCGCCACCGTACTCGCCCTCGCCAACGCCACGACCCCCCCTTCGATCAACACAGCACCACGACTGGACCAAAGCGACTTGCAGTTCGTTGATCAGGATCCGGTCGACGCACCGGTTTCACTCGCGGTCACTACCAGTTATGCCCTTTCCGGCGGTCAGGCAGCCGCGCTGGTTCTCAGGAAATATCAGGAGTAATCACCGTGTCGCGACGCGTTGTCATCACTGGAATGGGTTGGATTACACCGCTCGGTCACGATATCGAAGGCGCGTGGAAGCGCCTCCTCAGCGGAGAGAGCGGCGTGGATCGCGTGACCATCTTCGATGCGGACGAATACCAGTCGAACTTCGGTGCGCAAGTTGGCAATTTCGAACTTGCCAACTTCCTTGGCAACACCGCAAAAACCCACGAAGGTTGCAGTCGAAACACGGGCTTTGCCCTCGCGGCGGCTAATCTGGCATGGAAGAGCGCCAAACTTGACGGTGGATCGAAAGTAGACCCCAAGCGTGTGGGTATCTATCTCGGCGGTGGCGAAGGACCGATTGACTTTGATGCCTTCGCCGGCGCTGCATTGGCAGGCTGCCGCGAACAGGATGGCTCATTCGGCAAACTCGACACCGTTCGTTGGGCCGATCACGCAATGCGTACGCTCTCCGCTCAGAAGGAACTCGAGCAGGATCCCAACCTCGCGGCGGGCCATCTCGCCGTTCAGTTCAACGCGAAAGGTCCGAACTTCAACACCCTCACCGCCTGCGCCGCCAGCACTCAGGCAATAGGGCAGGCGACCAAGCTTATACAGTTCGGCGACGCTGACATCATGATCACGGGCGGAACGCACAGCATGCTGCACCAACTCGGCATGACGGGCTTCATTCGTCTTACCGCCCTCTCAACGCGCAATGACGATTACAAAACCGCCTCCCGCCCTTTCGACCGCACCCGCGACGGGTTCGTCCTGGGAGAAGGTTCGGGAATGATCATCATTGAGGAACTCGAACACGCAAAGAAACGCGGCGCGAACATCCTGGCGGAGATTACGGGCTTCGGCTCCACCGCTGACGCATTCCGCATTACAGACATTCACGAAGACGGTCGAGGCGCGATTGCGGCGATGAGACGGGCGCTCGAAACCGCCGGCGTAAAGACTTCGGATATTGATTACATATCCGCGCACGGCACGGGCACTGAGGAGAATGACAAAATTGAGACGCTAGCAATTCGCGAACTCTTTGGCGGTGCGGCGAACTGTCCTCCGGTGAGCAGTGTCAAGAGTATGCTAGGCCACCTGATTGCTGCAGCAGGCGTAGTCGAGTTGATCACCTGCGTGCTCGCGATCCGCGATGGCATTTTGCCGCCCACAATCAACTACAATGAGCCGGACCCGCGATGCGACTTGGACTATGTACCCAATGACGCCCGCAAGGCAGAGGTATCCATCGCCATGTCCAATAGCTTCGGCTTTGGCGGACAAAACGACACACTCGTCGTCCGGCGTTACGAAGAATAGATTTCATAACCTACATCCGATTTCCACGCCGGGGTATGGACATTCGCCGCAATCAGCGAATCGTGCATCGCCAGCGTGATCACGTTCGTCAATCGCCCGATTAACACCCCCGTACCGGGAGATGGACTCATCCCCGCATTTGGGTCGTGCATGATGTGCGCATCGCTCGATGCCGTATTGAAGCAGATCTCAACCATGCTTGCACCGCCCGTCGCCACTCGCGTAACCCTGCCCGGCCAAAAACGACGCCATTCTCCGGCAAGCGCAAGATCACGGATGTCGAACCGGATGCCACCGCCGCCCGTGACAACATCCGGTCCGCGCTTGGGATGCACCATGCCCTCGCTCGGCACCGCGTCAATAACCCCATCGCAGGCGACATCGTTTATCCAATAATCCGCATTATCCAACTGCCTTTTCAGCCAAACACCTGGCCAAAATCGAGCCGGGAATGCGATCCAAACGCTGATCGACGATGCACCGGAGTTGCACGATTCGTCAACCTCGCCCCCCGTTTGGGGCTGGAAACCATCTTTCAAGGTCCGCCGCTATTTCCTTGACACGCTGAGGCTTATGCACAACAATGGCTCTCCCGGCTAGTGACAGCCGCGATAGTTACGGTGTTGGGGGCCGCAAGGGATTTTCGACTTGCCCCTTTGCTAGCGTTGAAAGGGTGTCCCTGCCTCCTTAGCATACCCCAAAACCTCGGACGTACGACCGTGCATTCGGGCAGACACGCCCGCCAAACAAACCGATTCCTGGGAGGTCAGCGGAATATGGCCAGAGCACAACAGCGTGGCATCAGCGCTCTCGCAGTGTGGATGATTGTCTTCGTAGGCCTGTGGCTTACGTCTACCGTAATGCTCGTGATTCTCTACACGGGCCAGGAAGACCTTGTTAACGAGAACAACTCATTGCGGGCCGCGAAAGATCGTGCGATCAGCACGTCCGAGGAACGCAACCTCGAGCTCGTGAAAGAAGCGGATGGACGATCGATCACAATCGTCGGTCTTTTCAATCAGCAGCGAGAACGGATCGCGGAGATCGCTACCGGTGATCCGGAGGATGATGCCGCTGCGGTTGATGCCAAGCGTAACGAGATGATGGACACGATTGCACAAGACAACTTCGTCCCAAACGCCCGGCGATTCGGCAACCAATCCATGTTGCTCGCGTTAAGAAACCTCTACAGCGAATACAAAGGACTGAAAGCTCGCTGGGAAGAGGATCGTGATCGGGCTCGTCAGCTCGATCAGCAGGTCGCCCAGATGACCAAACTCCTGGAAGAACAAAAAACCGAGTTTGAAACCCGCGTTGCAGGTTTCACAACACAGCTCGCCGACATTGAAGCGGATCGCACACGCTACCGCGAGGAACGCGACCAAGCCGTCGCTACGTTGGAACAAGAATATGAACAACGTCGCGGTCAGTTCGAAGATGAACTCCGCGAAGCTCAGGCGGACCGTGAAGACTCCCAGGAAAAACTCGCTCAGCTGCGTGAGCGTTTCGACGCCCAACAGAAGAAGTTTGGACGGCTGATCATGAAGCCGACAGGCTTGCCTACGGCTCGCGAGCCGGACGGCAAGATCCTCATGGCCGTACCCGGCGATGAAGTTGTTTACATCAATCTTGGCTCGCAGGATCGCATCACGCTTGGCATGCAGTTTACCGTCTATTCCCGCGATACGGGCATCCCGGCTGACGGCCGCGGCAAGGCACGCATAGAGGTCGTTTCCATGTCGGAGGATTCCGCTGAGTGTAAGCCGGTTTCGCTTGCGATAAACGAGATTATTCTGGAAAACGACCTCATCGCCAACCCAGTCTACGACGCCAAAAGACCGCTGATGTTTGTCGTGGTTGGTCAGTTTGATCTCAACTACGACGGGCGACCTGATGACGATGGCGCCCAGACAATCGAAGCGCTAATCGAAAGTTGGGGCGGGCAAATCGCCACTAACCTTACCGCGATGACGGACTTCGTGGTTGCCGGTTCTCAACCGCCCCGCCCCAAAGCGATCGGTGGTGCGTCTTCAGATGAAGTACGCCGCATCGAGGCAGCCCGTCGCGCCTACGAATTGTACGATGATACATTGGACACTGCCCAGAGCTTGTCCATCCCAGTCCTGAATCAGAGTATCTTCATGAACTTCCTTGGTTACACGCCGGGCATATAGACATAGTTCACGTGCCCAGGGGAAGTCCTTCTCCCCCGGGCAGACATCCACAACCCCTTGTGAGATAGGCGTTTCTGATTGACGATACGCCAATCGTAGTGTATATTTACAGGGTGCTTCCTGTGTGATTTCACCAAGCAAGGCGTGCGATTTCAAACCACTTCGGTGCGCGCGGCTCCGGGTGTGGTGGAGTGTTATCGTATCACTGTGATCTACGAGGGGAAGGCAGTTCTACGAGTCCAATAGGTGTGCAATTCCATTGCGGGACCTGGAAGCTAAGAAGAATCAAATTCTCGACCGTGTCGGCATTGTCGATCTGATCGGTGAGCATGTGACACTCCGCAGGAGTGGGCGTAGATTCCTCGGCCTGTGCCCTTTTCACACCGAAAAGACCCCGTCGTTCACTGTCAATCCCGAGCTGGGCATTTTCAAGTGCTTCGGTTGCGGCAAGGGTGGTGACATCTTCACATTCCTCCAGGAGCACGAAGCCGTCTCATTCATGGAGGCCATGCAGATCCTCGCGGATCGCACCGGGATCGAACTTCGTAGCGAGCGAAGCCCGGACCAAGCTCAGTCAACCACAAGCCGAGCGGAAGTCGTGGCGGTTAATACCTGGGCGGTTAAATTCTTTCGATCCACCCTGGTCGATAATTTGGTCGGCGCAAGCACCCGCGAATACTTGGCACATCGCAACATTTCCGAGCAAACCACCGTTCAGTTCGCCCTGGGACTCGCATCTGTTTCAGGGAAGTCCCTGCAGGATGCGGCGCGGGAAGCGGGATACGACACAAAAATGTTGATTGAGGCGGATCTGCTCCGCATGGGCGATAGTGGTTCGCCATACCCCACTTTCCGCGATCGGTTGATGTTCCCAATCCGAGACGCGATGGGCCGCGTGATCGGGTTCGGCGGTCGAACGCTCATAGATGACCGCGCAAAATACCTCAATACTAGACAGAACCTCGTTTTCGACAAAGGACGCGGACTGTACGGAATCGATCTGGCACGCCGAAGGATGGCGGATATCGGACGAGCGATACTTGTCGAAGGATACACGGATTGTCTTGCCGCCCACCAGGCAGGCTTTGGGGAGACAATCGCCACTCTAGGGACTGCATTGACTGAAGCGCAGGTGGATTTGATCCGCCGATACTGCGAAGACTTGGTCCTCTTGTTCGACTCGGACGATGCTGGAGTCGCAGCGGCAGATCGCGCCATCCGTATTGCCATGCCGCGTTACCTGAACGTGAAACTCGCTCGCATTCCTGACGGGAAAGATCCAGCGGATTTCCTGGCGAACCACCCACCAGCCGATTTTGAAGATTTGTTGAAGGATGCGATCGATGCGCTAGAATTCAAGTGGAACGTTGTGCGACAAAGCTTTAGGAACGATTCCTCCGATCGAAACCGTAAAAATGCGGTGCTCGATTTCACGGCTTTGGTCGCTGAAACCGCCTCAATGGGCGCCATGGACCCCATTCAACGGGGCCTGATCGCAAACCGTATTGCGTCACTGGTAGGAGCCGAGCCGCGCGAAATACACAACCTGTTGACCAAAACGCGCCCACGTCGGGTCACCGCCCAGGCATCCGTGTCGGCGGATGCCGTACAAACTACCAGCACCAAGCCGCACGACGGCATACAAGCCGCTTGGGCGGATTTGATCGGCACGTTGCTGATCGAACCGGGCTTGCTTTCTGAAATAGGAAACTGGCCTGATCTCGAAACGATCGCCGGCACGCTCGACCGCAAAATCGCGGAAGAGGTCATTGATCTTTTTGAGGAGTTTGGGGAATTCAAATTGCATGAGGTTTTCGCCCGTTTCCGCGATCCGGCCGACATCAGGCGAATTGCGGAATTGGCGGAGCGAGCTCAATTGCGAGGAAACACGAGTGCGACGGTCAATGTCGCATTGCATCGCATCCGCCAGGGCGACTCAGCCAAGGCGGAAGATTCAGCGCGAGAGCGTCTGAATGACGATAGTGCCCAAGATGACCGTGACGTGCGCGATGACGCACTGCGAACCATACACGGCAGTCTCAAAGAGCTACGCCATTTCGCACCGCGAAGGATGCTGCGAAGGCGGCAGGCTTGATGGCTCTTGTTTGTAATTATTTAAAGCCATTCGATCGCTGAGCATGGAGAGACCATGAGCGAAGTATCGACAAACGTAACCGCGGATGAACAACCCAACGCTCAAGGCGAAGACAACGTCGTGGATATGCCGTTAACCTCGACCAAGACGATTAAGGAGGCCCTTGACGAGCTGCTCGTGCTCGGCAAGAAGTTTACCTTTGTCACTTGGGACGAAATGAACGCCATTTTGCCCGACGATGCCGTCGATCCCAACGAACTCGAGATGATCATGATGCGTCTTGAGAACGAGGGCATTGAGGTGCTTGACGAATTGGACGCAGCGACGGAACGATACCGCCGCAAGCGAGCCGGTCTCGACGGCGGTGACGATGACGCCGCAGGTACGGTCGATGGAAAGGGTGAAGACGGTGAAGGTGAAATGGAATCCGCTCCCAAGCGGATCGACGATCCCGTACGCATGTACCTCACCCAGATGGGGGAAATCCCCCTGCTTTCGCGTTCCGAGGAAATTCGACTCGCCAAAAAGATCGAGCTTACCAGAATGGCATTTCGCCAGAAGGTGCTTGAGAGTGACTACTGTGCCGATCTGGCGGTCAAGCTCTTGCAACAGGTGCACGACGGCAGGCTGCCCTTTGACCGCACAATGAAAATCTCGACTTCCGAGCATGCTGCCAAGGCGCGAATCAGCGCCCGCATTCCGGTCAATCTTCAGACCGTTCGCGCGCTCATGGAGAAAAACGTCGAGGATTGGCAACAACTTCGCAGCCGAATCCCTGCCGTCAAACGCAAGGGTATTGAACAGGATTTGCGCGAGCGGAGGCGCAAAATCTCCAAGCTGCTTGAAGAACTCTCCCTGCGCACCAGCAGAATTCAGCCGCTGATGAAGAAACTCAAAGGTTTGCAGCGGAAAATGATCCAGCTTCAGAATCGCATCGCCACTCAAAAGAAGCGTAAGACGATGTCCGACGAAGACTTCTCTACCATGAAGGTGGAACTCGGCGGCATCGAGGACCTGTGCCTTGAAAAATCGGACTCGTTAGGCAAACGCCTCAAAACCATCGAACGCGTATTCAGTGAATACGAAGACGCAAAGCGCAAGCTCTCGGGCGGTAACCTTCGCCTGGTTGTAAGTATTGCAAAGAAGTACCGCAACCGGGGTCTGAGCTTCCTTGACATCATCCAGGAGGGCAACACCGGCCTGATGAGGGCGGTCGATAAATACGAATACAAACGCGGGTACAAATTCAGCACTTACGCGACCTGGTGGATTCGCCAGGCCATCACTCGTGCCATCGCCGATCACGCCCGCACCATTCGCATTCCCGTCCACATGATCGAGACGATGAGTCGCCTGCGCAACATCAGCAAGGAGCTGTTGCAGGATCTCGGCCGGGAGCCGACGATCGAGGAAATTGCCCGCCGCGCGAAGATGCCCGTCAGTGAAGCCCGCCGCGTCCTAAAAATATCGCGGCACCCGATTTCACTGGATAGACCTGTCGGCGAGAACGAGGACTCGTACTTCGGCGACTTCATTGAAGACGATTCGACCGAATCGCCCGTCAACACCGCCGGCGGTGAAATGCTCAAGGATCGCATCGAAGAAGTGCTCAAGACCCTGACTTACCGCGAACGTGAAATCATCAAACTCCGTTATGGAATTGGCGACGGTTACACCTATACATTGGAAGAGGTGGGTAAGATATTCAAGGTGACACGCGAACGCGTAAGGCAAGTGGAAGCCAAGGCGATCCGCAAGCTCCAGCATCCTGTTCGCTCACGAAAACTCGAGGGCTTCCTTGACAATCTAAGTCCCGTGCAATAACAACTCGGCCCCTCGGCTTTTAACGTAAAAGTGTCACGTTATGTCATTTCAGCCGGCTGTTCACGCATTGAATAGCCGGTTTTCGTGCGCGCAATCAAGCCCTACCGTATCTGGCAAACTGCACAATCGCACATTCCGCTCCAAGCACTACTGAACTTTGCCCTGATTAGAACAAGCTCTAGCCAGTTGTAGCGTTCGACACCGTGTTTTGTACTGCCGGAAAGTCGACATTCAACGCTACGTTTGGATTGAAACTGCTGTAGCAACTTGACAACCCCTCGCCGCTACAGCCTCATTGAATAGTTCCCAACGCATTTGTCTCTTATTATTGACAATCTTCGTTTATGCGGAATACTTACATTAAGGAGGCACGCCTGGATCGACTGCATTTCTTCGATTTCAGACGAATCGAGTGCGCTGTCGCATGATGGAGCGACACCACCCAAACATCAAGTACAGCTCAAAGACGCCGAGGAGTTTCCACGTCTTAACGCAGTTTTTTTGCGCAGGATTTGGACACCTCGCCCCCCTGCCCCGGCTCTTGGAGCAGAAAGACGATCGCCATCGTCCATCAGTCAACCACGTCTGTGAGGAGGAAAAACGTAATGAAATGCGCAAAAAGATGTTTAGAGTTTTTTTTGTTGGGCATCATTTTAGTGGTGCCGTCCAACGTGTTTGCGGGACATACCTGGGCGTATGTAGCGCTTAGCGACGACACCAACGCGGTCAACGCCGCCGACGAAGACTGGGGATTCACTTGCTCATCTCACGCGAGCGTCACGATGGGAGGAGTGGCAACCGCCTCAACCACCTCCACGGTCTACGTCATAAGCAGCGGTTTTTTCTTAACGAA
>JANQHN010000317.1 GCA_028282665.1 Phycisphaerae bacterium
CGCACGCATTCCCAGCACGACTCTCGGACCTGTTGCCGGAATGCTGCGAAGCGGATTCAATTGCCCCAAAACCTCCAGCTTGGGCAGGCTTTTTGATGCGGCGGCGTTTCTCGCGGGTATTTGCGACGCCAACGATGTGGAAGGCAAGGCGCCGATTCTGCTACAACAAGCAGCCGAATCCAGCGTAGGACCACCTTATTCGTATCAACTGCGACCACCGACTGAATCGGGCGAGAACGCGCACAGCGAGACTGCCGATAAAGACCCATCGGCACTCGCGATGAACATGGATGATGGCTTGTTGGAGATGTGCGACGACGTTGCGCGTGGCGTGTCCGCGTCCGTGGTGGCGGCGCGCTTCCACCGAACCGTGTCGAATATGCTCGCTGACGCGGCGATCCAAGCTTCGGAGCATTACAATTGCAAGGAAGTAGCCTTGACAGGCGGATGCTTCTTGAATTCCATCATGACTCGTCAGGTTACGGAGCGTTTGTTCGCTCACGGCATCGATAAAGTTTACAAGCATGAGAAACTCTCGCCCGGCGACGCAAGTTTGTCTTTAGGGCAAGCATGTGTGGCGGCAAGCAGGATTGAGGGAGCGAATTGATGTGTCTGGCCATTCCCGCGAAAGTCATCTCCGTCACCGAAGGCGATACACCGCAAGCACGCACGGGTATTGTGGATCTGCAAGGTAGCCAGTTGGAAACAAGTCTGGCACTGACACCAGACGCAGGCGAAGGAGACTGGGTGCTTGTCCACGCAGGATTCGCCATCCAGCAGCTCAGCGAAAAAGACGCCCAAGAAACTTGGGAATACCTTGAAGAATACCTCGAAGACCCTCGCGCTCAGGCTGAGGAGTATGCCGGCGCGGAACTAACGGACGAACCGCCGGATAGTGCGAATTGAATCCGTCTACGTACGCAATCTGATCCGCCAATCCAATTCAGAAGGCGCAAAGCTATGGACGCAGCCAAGCGTGATGAAATCATCAAGCACTTGCACGAACTGTGCGACGGACTCGGTCGCATTCAGATTATGGAGATATGCGGTACGCACACGGTCTCCTTATTTCGTACGGGCCTTCGTTCTCTTTTCCCAGAAAATCTACGGCTCGTCAGCGGACCGGGCTGCCCGGTGTGCGTGACGGCACAGCGGCATATCGACGCCGCCATCGACCTTGCGAAGCGGGATGGCGTGATTGTCGCCACTTACGGCGACATGATTCGAGTACCGGGCAAAAGTGGAAGTTTGGAACGGCTTCGCGCCGAAGGTGCCGACGTCCGCGTGATCAATTCCGCAAAAACTTGCCTGCGGCTCGCTAATGAGAATCCCGATCGGGAGGTAGTGTTCCTCGCAGTTGGTTTTGAAACGACAGCCCCCGCCACTGCTGCCGTTGTTCTCGAAGCGGAAGCAAACGGCGTGGCGAATTTCTCGGCACTGATGTGCCACAAACTTGTGATTCCCGCCATGCAAGCCTTGTTGCAGGCGGGCGATGTCCCGCTGGACGGTTTTCTCTGTCCAGGCCACGTGAGCGTGATCATCGGTGCGAACGCGTACAAACCGATCGTAGAGCAATTCAAGAAACCCTGTGTGGTAGCCGGTTTTGAACCTCCCAGCATCCTTCACGGGATCGAACTCGTCGTCGAACACGTTGCGGCAAAACGGGCAGCGTTATCCAATGCCTACCGAAACGTGGTTTCGAACGAGGGCAACGGAATCGCACTGGATTTGCTAAAACAAGTGTTTGTTTCCGCCGACACGCATTGGCGCGAATTGGGCGTGATTCCGAAAAGCGGTCTGGAACTTGCCTCTTGTTACGAACAGTTTGACGCAGCGAAGAGATTCGAGGTGGTCTTCGGCGACGACGAAGACAATCCGCTGTGTCGTTGCGGCGAAGTGATTCAAGGCAAGGTCGAGCCGGCGGATTGTGATTTATTCGGCTACGAATGCACGCCGCTCTACCCCATAGGCCCCTGTATGGTCAGCAGTGAGGGAACTTGCTCCGCCTGGTACAAATACAACCGTGACGGCGGAAGTCATCGATCATCCGTTCCACTGGAGACGAACTCCTGATGCCCCATCCCCACGACCACGATCGCGTTGTCCTCGCTCACGGCGGTGGCGGCGAACTGATGAATCAGCTAATCCGCGACCACTTGCTCACCCCACTCAGAAACGATGCGTTGATTCAACTTGGGGACGGAGCGGTGCTGCCGCCCTCCGAAGGTAAGCTGGTATTCACGACCGACTCCTATGTGGTCACACCGCTCGAGTTTCCCGGGGGGGACATCGGTCGATTGGCTATAGCCGGAACGGTGAATGACGTAACGGTCATGGGTGCGGTCCCCACAGCCATCAGCTTGGGCTTGATTCTGGAAGAGGGGTTGCCTTTCGAGGTATTGGATCGAATTGTAGCCACCATCGCAAAAACTGCTGAAGAAGCAGGCGTACCTGTGGTGACTGGCGATACCAAGGTAATCGAGCGACGAATCGGACGCGACGGATCGCCTGGTGACGGCTTATTCATAAACACGGCGGGCGTGGGCACGATCCTACCCGGCTGTGACTGGAGCATTGGTCGCATCGAACCAGGCGACGTCATTCTGGTCAATGGCCCCATTGCGGAACACGGGTTGGCAATCATGTCCGTCCGGAACGGCATCGAGTTCGAAACCAGCCTGCGCACTGACGCAGCCCCGTTGAATCACATGCTGCACACGCTGTTCAAAAGCGGCGCGGATGTGAAATTCGTTCGGGACGCAACCCGCGGTGGAATTGCGGGCGTATTAAGCGACATCGCGGAAACGCAATCACTTGGCGTTGAAATCGACGAACAATCTGTGCCGCTAACGCCGACCGCGCGTCACGCAGCGGAAATGCTCGGGCTCGATCCGCTCTCCACGGCGAATGAAGGCAAAGTTGTGTGCGTTGTCGACGAGGCCGACGTGGATAAGGCGATCAGCTCGCTGCAATCGCATCAGTACGGAACGAAGGCGGCGGCGATAGGCCGAGTGGTCGAGTCTGATCCTCCGCTGGTCGAGCTAATTACCCGAGCCGGAGGTCGGCGTGTCGTTCAAAGACCCTATGGAGAGGAACTGCCACGTATTTGCTAATTATTCCATAGAGCGTGAGTGAATCGCATGCACGAGTTCTCCATCGCCGAATCCATCATTTCCATTGTTCAGGATGAAACGCGTGAATACCCTGGCAGGCAAATTCGCTCGATCAAACTGCGTGTGGGCATATTGAAACAAATCGTGCCCGAAATTCTTGACACGGCCATGGAATTGCTGACAGAGGGGACGAACATCCACGGAACGTCTATTGAGCTTGAGACCGAGGGTGTCGAAGTGAGCTGTCTGGACTGTGAATTGCGAGAGATCGTGTACGAATTGCCGTTCGCGTGTTCCGCCTGTGACTCCCCCCGGATACGATGCAAAGGCGGCGAGGAAATTAGTTTGCTGAGCATAGAACTTGACGAGGTGAATGAAAATGGAGATTCAGGTACTCCGTAGGCTGGAAGAGAAGAATAAAGCTGACGCCGATCAAATCCGCGCCCTCCTGAATCAGCACAACGTCAAATGCTTCAACATCATGGGCAGTCCGGGCTGCGGAAAGACCGCCCTGCTGGAGCACGTACTACCTCCTTTGCAGCAACGCTATCGCTGCGCCGTACTTGAAGGAGATCTTTATACGACACAGGATGCTGAGCGTATAGCGGGAATGGGCACTACGGTGATTCAACTCGAAACGCAAGGCTCGTGCCATCTTGACGCTAATTTAGTCATGCGAGGCATGCAGGAGTTGAATCTCGATCAGTTGGACATCGTCTTTATCGAGAATGTAGGAAATCTGGTCTGTCCCGCAAATTTCGACCTTGGCGAACACCATCGGATCACGGTCGTCAGCGTGACCGAAGGCCATGACAAACCCTCCAAGTACCCCGCACTTTTCACCAAAGCGGACATCGTCCTCATTACCAAAACGGACTTGCTCGAACACACCAATTTCGACATCCACCGCGCGAAAGAGTCCATTCGCAAGTTCAACGACCACGCGGAGATCGTCGAAACCTCGATTCGCTCCGCCCCGCCGGCAGCACTTGTTGCTTTTGTCCTCTCGATTGTGGACTGATTGGAAAGCCCAAATCCAAATACTACATTCAAGCAGACAATCGTGAAATGTTCACATAACGTGGCGCCTTGCAAACTGCACACGTTCGGTCCGTTTGACCGAAAGCCCGCAGCATTCCGAATCGAAGACCGGGAATCTGCACACCAACACATGCGGTAGTCGAGGCTGGATTTCAACCCGCTACCTATGGCATCGCAATTGCTATGTTTTGCACAGCGGACGTCTTGATTACGGAGTTCTCGCAGGCCATTTGGGTCATTTCCCACTGCCAACCATGTGTGCCAAGTGCAAGCGCACTTAGGAAAGTGGGCGAGTGCACCGCAGAGGCAGCGAATTCACCTGGCAAAAGAAGCGAGAATCTGCCGAAATAATGACCTCATATTTGGATGGGCGCATGCACCATGAGTCAAAACTTACAAGCAGCAATTGAAGAAATCTGCAAGAGCTACGGCAGGGACCGCTCTCGCATGATGGACATTGTGCTGGCGGTACAGGAGAAATTCGGCTACGTCTCGACCGAGGCGATGGACATCATCGCTGACGCGGTTTCGACACATCGCGTCGAGGTCGAGAGTGTCGTTTCATTCTACGCTTTCCTTGGCGATCAGCCGAAAGGCAAAATCGTCATCCGCCTATGCAACGACATCATCGACAAGCTGGCCGGATCGGAGCGTGTCGGCGAAGCGTTGAAAGAGGAGTTGGGTATCGACTTCGGTGAGACCACCGCCGACGGCAAGATCACGCTCGAAGAAACACCCTGCATCGGCATGTGCGATCAGGCGCCGGCAGCGATGATCAACCACGTTGTGGTGACCAACCTTTCCACGGACAAAGCCCGTGAAATGGTTCGCGAGCTTCGCCAACACATGGATCCGGAAAAGCTCGTCGAGACACTGGGCGACGGCAACAACGCTCACGAGCTCGTTCGCGCAATGGTCAACAACAACATCCGCAAGAAGGGTGAGGTCATTTTCTCCGAGATGACTCCCGGCGAAGCGTTGAAGAAGGCAATCGGCATGTCGCCGACCGAAGTCATTCGCCAAGTTAAGACCGCCAGGCTTCGAGGCCGGGGCGGAGCGGGCTTCCC
>JANQHN010000324.1 GCA_028282665.1 Phycisphaerae bacterium
CACTGATGGTTCCGAACCGGCTGTAAACGTCACGCGCCACCCGGACAACGATTACAACCCGAACTGGTCCGCCGACGGAAAGATCCTGAGCTTCCTTTCGGAGCGAGTCGACGAAGAGTACGACGTGTGGAGCGTCTACCTGGACAAGGATCTCGAGGCCCTTACCGCCAAGGAACTGGAAGAATACTACGACGAAGCGGCCAAGGCTGCGAAGAAACGTAAACCACTCGAAGTCAAAAAGCCTAAGCAAGAAGAAAAAGAAGAAGACGCCGACGAGGAAGGTGAGGGGAACGACGCGGTTGACAGCGAGGAGGAGGATGCCGGGGACGATAGTGCGGATGAAGTTGAAGATGACGAGGCCGATGAGGAAGAGGCGGAAGAAGAAGAAAAGAAGCTTGACCTGGATGATGCCTACCTTCGACTTCGCCGTATCACGCGATTTGAAGGCAGCGAGTCGGGACTCGTCATGACCCCGGGCGGTGATCGACTCATCTTCAACGGCACACACGGCGAACGTGCATTGTATTCAGTGAAGTGGGATGGCAGTGATCGCAAAAAACTCACGTCTTCGTCGAGCGTTCAACAAGTAAGTCTGACTGGCGATAAGGTAGTCATCGTAAAAGGAAACCAGGCAGCGACTGTCAAGCCGGCCGGCGGCGGACTAAAGACTATCGGAATCAGTGACAAGATTCGCATTGATCTGCAAGAACAGGCCAGTCAGAAGTTCAAAGAGGCAGCTCGAACCATCGGCGAGCAGTTCTACCACCCGACGATGAAAGGCCTGGATTGGGAAGGGATCAGCGAGAAGTACCACAGGCTCGCGAAGCAAACGAGAACAGCGAGCGAGTTCGCGGAAGTCGGCATGCGACTGCTGGGAGAACTGAACGGCTCTCACTTGGGGATCTACCCGCGCGACGGTTTCTCGTCATCGAATAGTCAATCGATGGGAAGACTGGGTGTTAACGCGAAGCGCGTGCCGGAAGGGTTTGAAGTATTGCGGGTAATCCCCCATAGTCCTGCGGACAAGGGGTCGATGAAATTAGAAGTCGGCGATGTCATCACGGCCATCGAACTTGAACCCATCGATACGAAGGACACGCTGGAGACCATGCTACGCGGTCTTTCCGGCAAAGAAACACTGATCACCATCCGCCGCACGATGAAGGACGGCGAAGTGAAGGATCTCAACATTCTACTGACGCCCATCAGCTACAGAGCATTGAATCAACTCAAATACAAGGATTTCCGCCGGACCAACGCAAAGCTCGTGGACGAATGGTCCAACGGCCGCTTGGGTTACATTCACATTCAAGGCATGAACCAATCATCTTTGGATGTGTTCGAACGCGATCTGTATGCCGCAGCGCACGGTAAAGACGGGCTCATCATCGACGTACGGAACAACGGCGGCGGATGGACGGCGGACAGGCTGCTTTCTTCCATAATGGTCGAAGAACACGCTTACACCGTACCTCGCGGCGCGGATTGGAACGAAACCGGCCACTACCCGCAGGACCGTTTGTTCATCCAGCGCTACACGCAACCCATGAACATGCTGTGCAACGAGAAGAGTTTCTCGAATGCAGAAATCGTTTCGCACGCATTCAAAACGTTGAAACGGGGTAAACTCGTGGGACAACAAACATACGGTGGAGTGATCTCAACGGGCGGAACATCCTTGATCGACGGAACGTTCCTGCGACTACCGTTTAGGGGTTGGTTCGTGAAAGGCGGCATGGACATGGAAAACAACGGCGCGATTCCTGACATCATCGTCGAACAAACGCCCGAGGCCGAGGCCGCCAACCGCGATGAACAACTCAAAGCAGCGGTGGATGATCTGCTCAAACGTATTGACTAAGCGAAAACCGTCTTACAGCCAAATATTTCACGGCCCGCTCTTCTTAAAGAGCGGGCCGTGTGTTCGATACCGACGTGTGAACTGTAATCATCGTTGGCGACAACCAATAATGCAGGCAGAGCATCCATGCGAACGATGCTCGAAGCACAAAACCGGTCAAGGGACGAAGTCATCCCTGTGAACGTTGGATTTTGTGGAAGAAAACCGGCTGCCGCTTGCCGAACAACTGCCTGCACGAGTCTACCCAATTCCACAATTAATGAGCCCGTTCGAATTCACTCTTGCGTTAGGATTTTGTTTGCTTACATTGGAGTCGAGAAAAATCGTTGGTTATCGGAGGTCTAATGCCAGTCCTGGAAACCATTCCAACCGGTATTGAGGAATTATTGCCAGATCCATTGCGCGATTTGCCCAATCCTCAAACAGCTATTCCCAAAATCGCCAAAGATCTTTCTCTCATGCGGCAGATCGAGTCTGTTCTCCCGCATATCCCTACCCGCCATCGGCTGTTCTCGACAGATGCTCGAAAAATGAAATTTCTTGAGCGAGAGAGCGTCCATTTGGTAGTCACGTCACCCCCCTATTGGACGCTTAAGGAGTACAAAGACACAGCGGGCCAACTCGGGCATCTAACGGACTACGAGAATTTTTTGTTCGAGTTGGATCGTGTCTGGCAGTCGTGTTTTGATGCACTTGTGCCTGGTGGCCGGCTGGTATGCGTGGTTGGCGATGTCTGTCTGTCCAGGCGAAAAAACAATGGCCGGCATGTCGTTGTTCCGTTACACGCGTCCATCCAGAAGCATTGCAGGGCAATCGGTTATGACAATCTGTCACCAATTATTTGGCACAAGATCGCCAATGCGGTCTATGAAGTAGAAGGTTCAGGAGGGTTCCTAGGCAAACCTTACGAGCCAAACGCCGTCATCAAGAATGATATCGAATTCGTTTTGATGGAGCGGAAACCGGGTGCTTACCGCAAACCCGCATTGCCCACGCGTCTGCTAAGCATCATCGCCGAGGACAAGCACCGAACTTGGTTCCAGCAAATTTGGACCGGTTTGACTGGAGCATCGACCCGCAACCACCCGGCCCCCTACCCAAAAGAGTTGGCGGAACGCCTCATCAGAATGTTTAGTTTCGTTGGCGACACCGTACTGGACCCATTCTTGGGAACCGGCACAACCAGCGTCGCTGCTGCGGCTTGCGGGCGGAACAGTATTGGCGTCGAGATCGACCCAGAGTATTTTCGTTCCGCGACTAACCGGATTCGACGAGAAACATCCAACTTGTTTGGACAAATATCAATAGATGTATTTGAACAATAAAAAACAGTATGGCGAAAAGATCTAACTTATCATCCAGAGTCGGTAAAGCCATTGAGCATTTCTGGCGTACACGAAGCATGCAGCAAGGCAAACAAGGCGGTAAGAGCGAAACGCGTGACCGTGGTGCGCGGAGCGCTGTGACGGGTGGCAAGCAACTCGACGGATTCATCAAATTGATAAGCGAACTTTTATTCGAAGCTGGTCTACCCGATGCCGCCATTCAAACGAAAGCGGTCCTCCTCCCCGGTTATTTTCGACCCACGAAGGAATGGGACCTTTTGATTATACTGAATGGGCTGCTTTTCGCGACGATCGAGTTCAAGTCTCACGTTGGGCCGTCTTTCGGAAACAACTTTAACAATCGGGCGGAGGAGGCGATTGGTTCCGCGACTGATTTCTGGACTGCATACAGGGAAAATGCCTTCCAGGCATCGCCAAGACCTTAGCTTGGTTACTTTATGCTGCTTGAAGAATGTGAGAGCTCGATCAAGCCCGTCGCTGTGCGAGAGCCTCACTTTCCAGTTTTCGAGACGTTCCGTTCCGCCTCATACGTTCAGCGGTACGAAGCGCTTTGCACAAAACTTCTAAAAGAACGACTCTACGACGCGTCCTGCCTTCTCCTTTCTGATCGTAAAAAAGGCCTGCACGGTGAATTTCGCGAGTGTACGCCAGAGATTTCTTTCGAGCGATTCGCAGCGTCTTTGACAGCCTTCGCAAGCACACACGCTAAACTGCAATGAGAACGACTTAAACCCAATCGCGATGCGAGGAAGCATTGCATCGGCTTGCGGTGAAACCATCCAAGAAGAACAGATCCCGCCGCGAACTTATTTCCATCTCTTACCGTATCAACTGGTATCCTTCGCGATTAAGCTCTGGCCGGGGTGTTGTAGCTCGCGTATTATGATGCGCCGTTATGTAGGTTGCGACATTGTCCGATGAGGTGTCTCCGTGCAGATTGTGAAAGACTGGTTCAAAAATCACTTCAACAACCCGCAAGTGGTCGTGCTGACGCTGATCATTCTGGGGGGGCTGTTGGTCGTGATCTACCTGGGGCAGATTCTACTGCCGTTGCTGGTCGGCGTGGTCATCGCCTACATGTTGGACGGCTTGGTGGTCTTGTTCCAGAAATTCCGCCTGCCCCGGCTTGTGGCGGTGCTTTTTGTTTATTTAATCTTCTTGACGATATTCGCAAGCGTCATCTTCGGGCTCGTCCCTCTGATTGCTACCCAATTGACTCAGGCAGCCAGGGAACTGCCGGACATGGCGGACAGGATTCAAGAGAGCATCAACACGTTACCGGAAAAATACAGCTTCCTCGAAGAGGAGCAGGTAAACGACTTCGTCGGCGCATTTACGGAACGTTTCCAAGCATGGGCCAAAGAAGTTTCCCCGCAAACAATCATTAATTGGGGCGTATCTTCATTCCGCAGCATGCTCGTTATGCTGGTCTACATGATCCTCGTACCCATCCTGGTGTTTTTCATGCTCAAGGACAAGGAACAACTCCTGGGCTGGGCCAGCCGGTTCGTGCCAAGCGAGCGCAGGCTTACGATCGAAGTCTGGCGCGACGTTGACAAACAGATCGCCAATTACGTGCGTGGGAAATTCTGGGAGATCATTATTGTCGGTTCGATGACGTTCGTGACGTTCAAGTTCCTCGGGCTTAACTACCCCACGCTACTGGCAATTTTGGTGGGCTTTTCCGTGATCGTACCGTATGTGGGTGTGACAGTGATCACCCTGCCTGTCGCGGTCGTTGCCTACGCACAACACGGATTCGCCGCTGACTTCCTCTACGCATTACTGGCTTACGCAATCATCCAGACGATCGATGGCAACATTCTCGTGCCTCTGATTTTCTCCGAGGCAGTTCATCTGCACCCGATCGCAATCATCGTTGCGGTGTTGCTGTTTGGCGGAATTTGGGGGATCTGGGGCGCTTTTTTCGCGATCCCACTCGCAACGCTCGTGCAGGCGGTGATCAAAGCTTGGCCCGCCAAGCCACCCGACAAACCGGCACCAGACAAACCGGTGGAGGATCAAAGCGATGAGTCAACGGCCTCAGCCTAGAACCACCATCATCGGCATTGGCGAATTGTTGTGGGATATTTTCTCGGATCAGCGACGCCCGGGCGGGGCACCGGCTAACGTCGCTTATCACGCAGCTCAACTCGGCGCGGAGGCGTATGTCGTTTCGCGGATTGGCGCAGATGATCTCGGCGATAAACTCGCCGAACACCTCAGCCAGCACGGACTGACCATCGACTTATTGCAACGAGATTTGAATCACCCTACGGGTACGGTTACCGTCGAGACCAATGACGCCGGTCAACCGAACTACACGATCCACGAGAGGGTCGCGTGGGATCATTTGGAATTCACCGCGGAGTTAAGCGAGGTGGTCACTCGCGCGACTGCGGTTTGCTTTGGTACGCTCGCGCAACGAAGCCCCGCAACCAAATCCACAATTCGAAAAACCATCGAACAGTCAATAAATGCGCAGATAGTGTACGACGTCAATCTGCGCCCTCCATTCTACGACGAAGAAACGATCCGAGAGTCGCTTTCGCTTTGTAACGTCGTCAAACTCAACGATGAGGAAATGCCCATTGTTGCCGAACTGGTTGGGCTTTCCGAGCAAACCATCGAATCCGCCGGGATTGCTTTAAGGAACGCATACGAACTCGACATGGTTTGCATCACACGCGGCGCTAACGGTTGCCTGATCCTATCTGAAGA
>JANQHN010000438.1 GCA_028282665.1 Phycisphaerae bacterium
CCGAATGCACTGCTTTATAGCAGTTTCAATCCAAGCGTAGCGTTCAATGTCGATTTACCAGCAGTACAAAACACGGTGTCGGACGCTACACCTGGCTAGAGCTTGCTCTAGCGTATGAATTGTTCATTGACAGGCCTCAACCAACCGTGTTTGAGGCCTTTTTTCTTGACGAACCGTTCGATTGCGGGTGACATGATCGACTCGAATAAGTGACCGTGGTGGTGATTGAGTAATAGTTGATGAGTCTACCAGCCGAAAAGTCCGTTGATCTCGAATTGAACGAGAACCGCGTTCCGCACCGGCTTCTTATCGTCGCGTTCATTGCCGTCGGTTCGATTCCGCTGATCGCGCCATTCGATGCGCAAATTGCATCCAAGTTTGCGAGTTGGTTTCACGACGGGAACCCGTGGCGACGACTCTTTAAGCTGCCCTCCAACGTGTTTGAAGGTCGCATGCTCGTGGTGTTGTTTTTGGTGCTTCTCCTCTACGGGCAGCGTAAGCAATTGGCAAAGGGTTACCTGTCGGTGGTTGCCGGTTGCCTGGGCGTTCTTTACCTGACCAAATTCGTGTTTGGCAGAGCTAGGCCTAACCTGGAAGAAGGGGCGTATTCGTTTCACTTCTTTGGGAACATCGTTAGAGGGCAGGACTCGTTCCCTTCCGGTCACACAACGAACGTATTTTTAGTTGTTGCGTTGATGTTTGTTTATTTCAAACGCCCGGGCTGGGTGTTTTTGCCGCTGGCGATCTTGGTGGCGATGGGACGGATCATTCAGGAGCGACATTTCCCCAGCGATGTGCTTGGTGGAATCGCACTGGCGTTCATATCCGTTTGGGTTGCTTACCGGGTATTTGGTGTCACGGTCTTTCCCGATCTATCCCAGCTACGATTTACGGACCAGGTACGTAGGCTACTGGGCATGAGGGGTGGGGCTGTCGGTAAGAGTTTGAGCGATGAGGCTCATGACTCGGATGCCTCGGATAATAAACTCGAGTCAACTTCCGCACACGGCAGTACCATGACGCGTACCTCAGAGCCCGTCGAATAGTTGAACCCTTCGATCGTGGGCAGGTTGGATGGAAACAAATCCTGTAACCGGGGATGTTCCTGAAGGATCAACAGACCCGATGGGTGTTCCTGGATCCATGTCGGTAAGTCCGCGTAGGCGATTCGGCGTATTCGTCCCTGTCCCAAAAAAATCAGGCTGTCTTCCTGGTAACCCGCCGCAACAGCCGGGCGTTCTCCCGTGGGATCGATTTCATTTAATGTTTCGATGATGCGCGGGCTTATCCAGATGCTGTCCAGTTTCGGCAGGATTATCGTCATAAAGCCTACGTGGAGAAGAAACGCAACGAGGACTGCGAGAAGCTGGCTTTTTAAGAATTCTCCTTGCCGCAGGAATTGCACCAACAAAACGAACCCCGCTGAAATACCGCACAGGATGACTGCGAGTTGCAGCAAATTTGAGGGTGTTGTTGGCCAGTTTCCTACGGCTGCTAGTCCAATCGGTACGCCAAGTGCGAGTCCTGCCGATAGAACGCACCATCCGCCGACAGCGGTTTTCATTGCGACAGATCTCATCATAGGCCGCCACACGGTGTTCTTGGCGTATAGCGTTCGACTCGCGAGCAGGGCAAAGGCCGGAAATGTCGGCAGTACATAGTGCGGTAACTTCGTCGCAACAAGCTCGAACATCAGCCAAAACGGAATAAGCCACACAAGGCAGAACAACTCCTGGTCCCGGCCTGCCCAGCCGCTCTTCCGGCAAGCCGGGGATTTTTCGGATTTTTTTCCGCCGTTCAATCCAACCGCAAAACCTCTGTACAGTGCTGGTACGAGTGCTAGCGATGCAGGCCAAAGCAGGGCGGGCGAAAGCAGCAGGTAGTAACCCGGTGGACCTCGATGGCCTTCCATTGCTGAAATGCTCCGGCCGAAAGTTTCATCCCACATGGTGTGCAAAAATGTGGACCACCCGACGCGTTCGCCGACCAGGACGATCCAGGGGGCGACGATCGTAATCGTAAGGAAAGGACCCATGATTGGTTTGAGGCGCCAAAGCCAGCGGAATCGCCACTCAATTAAACACAGGCTGGCGATTGTCAATCCTGCAAGCGCCGGCACGACCGGTCCTTTGGTCATGATACCCAAACCGAGGGACAGCCAAAACATGGCAATCCAAGCGGCGTTGGTGTTTTGTCTCCGGTGTCGATGATGCCAGATTTCCCATAAAGACCATTGGGTAGCGACAACGGTAGCGAGAAGAACTTGGTCCGTGCGTGCTTGTCTTGCATCCACCATGACAACCATGCACGACATTAACAACAAGGCCGCCGTGAAACCAACGGGTGGGCTGAACATGCGACATCCCAATCGCCACGTCATCAATCCTGCTAGCAGTGCGCCAAGAACCGACGGCAGGCGATACGCCCATATGTTTCCATTGGATGGCGAATTTGGGGCAGAGGCGTTTGCTTCTTCATGCGCGAACAGTCGAACGCTGCCCGCTTGGAGCCAGTAGATCAGTGGCGGTTTATTAAGACGCGGTCGATCGAGGATTTTTGGGACGATCCAATCGTCGATTGATTCCCCAACCACCATGCGGCGCGACGCTTCTGCAAATCGTGATTCGTCCCGATCGATGGGGGGTAAGGCAAAAATGCCCGGCATGAGCAGCAACAGGCCTATTACAGCGAGAATCGTTCCGCCTCGTACGCTACCTGTGGGATGGTTGCGCACAGAATGAGCCGGATCTGGACTTCGCGCGTTCAGTAATGAGGTGCTAAGTGTGTTCATGGAAACGCGGCATCCTACCGCGCGCGACTAACCCGTCGCAACCTTTGGAACAATCCTGCGTGATCTCTATCCGGCGTTTGTCGATGGAGGAAACGGTCCCACGGCCATACCGGCGGCAGTAGCAGTCTGGTGGGCATACTGGGCGTAGCGTGTACCCGTTTGGCCCGATAAACTTGATCATTTTTAGGTTATCGGAATGCAATCAATGCAGAATGCAAACTGACAAAGTCTTGTAACGGCACTATTGTCGTAGGATGCGGTCATCCGCGAAAGTGCATCGCTTCCGGCTGAAATCCGTGCATCAAGGACCCGTAAGAACCGATCTAAATTGTACGCTCTACGAGTAACCATTGGTAAGAGCGAAAGATGGAGCGATGTCGCGAAGCGAGCGGCGGATTGCCGTCCGCAGCCCGACCACGTGATCGCTCTTGTCGCAAATATCGATGGTGAGTTTGTCGCACCCGATACGAGGTGCTTACGTTGAGTGCAGCTCTCAACGTCGTCACATGCACACGAGAGTGCATAAGGTAATTGCGAACATGAGTTCACAAGGCAAAGCAACAGATACCGCCGTCTGTACGCCACCTTCACCTTCGACGCCAAAGAAGCAGGCGCCTACTGGCGAACCTGCTGTGTCTTCGAATGGCGAAGGCGAGGAACGTGAATCCTCTCCACCGCTGCTCCGGGTTCAGGTTGATCATTCATTGTCTTGTGAACTTGATACGCTGGTCGTTCCGCCCAAGCTCGACAAAGTCATTGACGTCCGCATTGCGATGTGGGAGCACCTGTTACGCATCGAAAAACGCCGCAGAGAATTTATGACGTATGATCTGACGTCGGAAATACGGTCGGAAATTTCTAGGCAAACGGGAGAACTGAAGCGACTTCCGGACGATGAAACGCTCATCCGGGGGCGGGAAACCATCGAGCGGAAACTTAATCCTCCCGCTGATGAACCCGAGACGACGGAAGAGAGTGAAGAGGAAGAAACCGAAGAGTGCGAGGATGACGAGTTCGACGAACTGGATGCGGAAATCTTTGGTCTTCCGGACGAGGACGAAGAGGAGGATGGCGACGAGGACGACGAGCTGAAAGACGAAGCTGACGAGGATGGAGAAAGTACCAGCGAGGATGAAGAGGAAGAAGTGCCTAAGGAGATACCTCCTTACGATCCAGCTGAGCTTTACAAAACGGTTTTGATTTTGGGCATCAAGCAACACGAATTGCTCATGTCTCGAAATCAGATCGCCGCGTTTGTCGCTGAGGCCGCAAAGAGTGCATTGGCTGAAGAACCGCTTGTGAAACTGTGCGGCAAACATGGGGTGGACGCTAAAGCGTTGCTGGGCTGGGCTTATTACGTGCGTGCGGTTGAACAGCGTGTTAAACACTACAGAAACCTTATTCAAGAACACCGTGACGAAGTTGTCCGAGTCGATGCTGAAAACAAAAGCAAAAGTACCGGGTTGATGAAGAAACTGCGCTCCGACAAAAAGGGAGCATCCACTCAGCAAGTCGACCCACTGGATCCCGAAATTCTCTCGAAGCTTGAAGCGGCGGAACGGGAAGTGCATTCGCTGGAGCACATTTTGAATGAGGAATTTTGGTCGGTTTGTGAGGAAGTGGCCTGGCTTCTTGTTCAGGGGAAGCTTAATCAAGAAGAAAGGCCTTATGCTCGGGCATTGCTACGTTATGGAATGGTATCGCCCTTGCCCTCACTCATTTCACCGCGCATCGCCAAGTACGTCCTGGACGATTGCAGCCAGGATGTGTATGACTGGCAAAACGATAACGATGCAACGTATGTTGTCTATGTGGATGAATTTTTGGAAGCGGTCCATCAGCGTAAGGCAACTCCAAACCCCGACGAGTCGCTTGAGCTCAATGGCCGCGGTAGCGATGAATGGAAGGCGGATCGCGTCTGGCGAAGGGCTGTTTCTGGCGATGTGAAAGTCACTTTCTACGAGGCTGCACGACAGGAAATCAGCACCCAGGCGGATGAAATTCGCGAGAAATGCGAAAAACTGGAACAACGCATCGAAGCGTACCGCGGCAAGCACTCGATGAAGGAAAAGGTCGCAAAGTACAAACAGCACTACATGAAAATCAAGACGCAGGCGGCGCGTCTTGAGAAAATGCTAAGTCGGCTTGACGATAAGGTTCTGCCCACTTTCAAGGACGCGCTTCAGGACGCACGCGGAAAGATGAAAGAGGCGACCGAGGTGATTACGCCCGAACACATCATCCGTCGCGAGGTAAAGTTCGTTCGTCGCATGGTCCGGTTAGCGGCGCGACTGAAAACGCCATTCCTGCACTCCGTGCTTCGAGACAATTTTGATCCGGAAAAGTCGGATTACCACAGTCGGGCCGCCGTTAAGGAAATCGTCGACAAGGTCGAATACGCTGACAAGTATTTGTTCCATGAAGTTCTAATCAATAGCACCCGCATCGATCGTCGTCTGACCGTACGCATGTCTCCGACTTTCATGATCGTGCCTGCGTGTGGAAGTTTAGGGCTCTCGCTCTCGCCGCGAAAACTCAACGACTCGGGTAAGCTGATGGTTCCCCTGTTGGGCAAGCGGCAGGGCATTCTTGAAGAAATGGTACTGCACTGCTTGGCGGACTTCGGTTGG
>JANQHN010000181.1 GCA_028282665.1 Phycisphaerae bacterium
ACTATCGCGAATCCCAGACGAGCAGCTTCGCGCGATCGTGTGAGTCCGCGGCTGCCGATGATCGCCGACGCCAACGAGCAGTCTGAGCGAGGCGACGGCCTGGGCGAGAATGACTGCAGCTACATCGACGCGGGTGAGGCGAACTACGCGGGTACTAATGGCTTTAACGGCAATCGCTTCTCCGATCGCCACTACGGAGGAACCAACTTCTTATTCGCCGACTTTCATGGGGCGTGGAGTTCGAATTTGGTCGATCGTTTGTCCACGGATTACGATCTGAACGGCGTAGAGGATATTGAAATTCTGCCCTGATTGCCTTATGGCTCAACGGCATTCCGGCGCAGATTTTCATCCGTAGTGTGGTTTCGGGTCCAATCGCCAAAGGCTATGAGGTTGCTCTGTTCCCTTCGTTTCTGCTAGACTCTCTCCCCTTGTTTTTCCGATAGGTTAGCGAGTAGCCATGAAAATTACGGATATCCTCAATAAATCGTGCATACGCATTCCCCTCCAAGCTACAGAGAGCATCCAGGCGATCGAAGAACTGGTAAACGTCCTGCATGAACAGGGGAAAATCGACGACCGGGATGAGGTGCTCAAAGCCATCATCACGCGAGAACAAACTCGCTCGACGGGAATCGGCGAGGGATTGGCAGTACCACATGGCAAGTGTCACGGTTGCAAAGAACCTGCCATCGCTATCGGCAAACCGAGCGTCCCCATCGACTTCGGCGGCAAAGATGGTCGTCCTTGCGAGTTGATCTTCCTGCTTGCAAGCCCGGTGGACAAAATGGGCCCTCACATTCAAGCACTCGCGCGGATTTCGCGAACCTGGCTTGCGCCGGAATTTCGCGATGCTGCCGCTCACAGCGATACTCCCGACGAACTCTACAACGCGATCCTGCGTCAGGAGACGTAAAAGGTCCACCGCCACTATCTTGATGTTGCATCCCAAATCCGTTACGAGAGTTAATCTACCTGTTGGCAGGACGCAACGGGAGCGTTTTTTACAACAATTGTGGGAGCCAACTCATGCGAATTCGATTCGTTGGAATCCGCGCCTTCATGTTCACAATTTTCATTTTCGTTGGCGTCGCCGGCGCCGGCGTGCTTTCGTTCGACACGGTCGAAGGACCAGGCGGTAAAATCGCCCCCTACATGGATTATACGCTACAGACCGACATGGAATGGCCTGCACAGCGTACAGACAATTTTGCGAAGTTCGATCGGCTTCTCTCACTGTTGGAAACTGAGCCTAAGCTCAAGTGTTCATTGCCCTGGTCGAGCTTCATCGAGGACATCCGTCAAAGCGATCCGACGCAATTGGCGAAGCTGTCCGCCGCGATTGCAGAAAATCGCGTCGAACTTGTCGGCGGGCAGTGGTGTCAAGCAGATCCGATGCTGCTCTCCGAAGAGTCCGTTATTCGTCAATTTCTATACGGCCAAGGCGTTCTACGTAAAACTTTCGGTACAACTGCCACCGTGGCGTTTGCACCCGATACCCAAGGCCTACCCGCAAACTATCCACAACTGCTCAGTCAATGTGGGTTGAACTCCTTGTTCATCACAGAGCCCGAACTTCCCACAGGTACGTTTTGGTGGGAGGGCCCGAACAATTCTCGCATACTTGTCATCAATAAGAGCACCCGATCGGATGAGGACAAGCAACAGCGGCTTACTCCAAAGCACGTGACGGCAGGTGAGTTGTTTTCGCTGACGCGGCTCGAATCCTCAAAACTACCTGTAAAGCATGGCGCATTGGGCGATGGCCCTCGCGGACGGTTAACGACTCGCGCCCGAATCAAGGCCGCTTATCGCGACACGGAAAATAAATTATTGACTGGAGAAACGCTCGCGGCAATGGCATCTGTAAGTGGCTTCAATTATCCAAAACCGCTTCTGCGTTCTTTATGGCTGCAACTTGCGACCCAGCAACATCAGGATACGTTGGGCGGCACGTGCGTGGCGGATAGTTTTGACTATTCACTCACATCGCTAAATGCCGTTTCGAAGCATGCCGAGTGGTTTGCACGGGCAGCCTTGCGGCATATTGGGGAGCGTGTGCCCAACACGGGTCGCGGGTTCGGCGCTGTGGTGGCCAATCCTCTCGGCTATAATCGTAGTGGAATCGCCCGAATCAATCTGCCGGTCGGCGCCTCGCCGCAGGCGCGATACAAAGTTACCTCTTCACGCGGCAATGAAGTGAGCTGGCAGGTCGCTCGCACACTGGACGGCTTTTACTTTTTCTTTTTCGCCGAAAATGTTCCCGCCTATGGCTGGGATGTCTACCGAATTGAACGATTGCCCGACGCCGAAAAGCCAGGACCTCACAAAAATCCCGAAGGCCTCGATCGAGCGGAAGCGCGCGTAGAGAATGACGGCGTATACTTGGAGAATGGCTACATCCGCGTACGCATCGAAAAGCAGCAAGGTCGCATCGTATCCATTTACGACAAAGTCAAGGAGCGAGAGCTTATCGCGGAAGGCCGATCCGCCAACCATTTCGAGGTTTTTATGGAGGCTCCTTATGAGGATTATGTCGACATTGCTTCCACAATCAACGAAATTGTCGAGGTTGTGCCCGTCGACGACCGCCACGACACAACGATCACTGATCTGCGCCCCCTAATGGCCCGCGTACGACTTACCTGGCGGTTTGGTGAATCGATCATCGTTCAGTACATCACCGTAACGGCGGGCTCGCCGCGCATTGACTTTGATACCTCGGTACGATGGCGTCAGATCACAGGTCCTTCCAAACGTGTGCCGATGTTGCGTGTTTCGTTCCCACTTGCAGTTGGATCGGAAAGCACATTCCAACACTCCGTTCCGTTCGGCCATGAAATGGGAGCAAAGGACGGAATTGACATTCCCGCTGTTCACTGGGCATCGCTCAGTTCAGTTGACGGCGGTGCTGCGTTGATGTGCAACCGTCGGTACGCTTTTTCCGCAACGGAAGACCACCAACTCCGTTTGACGCTTTTGCGTTCGCCTTACGAGAGTGGTCCAACGGTCGAGGAATACGAACACGCGGTACGTTACTCCCTGACTCCATTCGCAGGGCCAGTTAATCCGGTCCGCCTCACTCGCGAAGCACTCGCGTTTCACCAACCCTTTGCAACGTACGAACTGGATAGGATCGACGCAGCCATGAGCGCCAAAGCCAAACCGCGACTGCCCAAACGGCAAGGCCTGTTCGATCTCTCCGAGCTTGATACGGTCGTGCCGTTGGGTCTGAAGCGTTCAGAAGATGGTGAAGGTATTGTTTTGCGCATGTTCCAAGGATTAGATCGCCACAAGATCGGTATCTTATGGGCGAATTTTCCCGTCGACCGGGCAGAGTACCTCAACCCGTTGGAGGAATCCATCAAGCGCGCTCCCGGGCAGGAAAAGAACGGTCAAAGCGGCCACCCCATTGGTATGCGAGGTCACGAAATACTCTCGCTGAAATTTTACCCAAAAAACGATTCGAAAAACTAGAAATACAAACTTTAGGGATAAGGTGCGGCTGCGTTTGTGATCGAACCGGCTAGAGCAAGCTCCAGCCAGGTGTAGCATCCGACACCGTGTTTTGTACTGCCGGAAAGTCGACATTCAGCGCTTCGCTTGGATTGAAATTGCTATAGCGTAACATTACGAAGATCCTGGACTGTCTCTTCAATCCGCGTTTGCCAAACATCCCCTTCCTTCTCAAGGAGGTTTTGCAAGGCCGCGACGATCTTAGGATCGAACTGCTTGCCGGCGAGTGCAACCAATTCGCCAAGCACCGCCTCCACGCTGCTACGTTGCCTGTAGACCCGGTTGGTGGTCATGGCATCAAAAGCATCTGCAACCAGGAGAATGCGTGCACCGATTGGAATCCGCGTCCCCTTCAAACCTTCCGGATGCCCCGATCCGTCGAAATGCTCGCGTTGATGACGAATGATCTGAATCTCGGATTCCAAAATGCGCAGGTGATCCACGATGCGTGTGCTAATCAACGGCACCTCTGACATGAGTGCGTGTTCGTCGGGCGTGAGCGATGCAGTCTTGAGCAACACGCTGTCCGGCACTGCCACTTTGCCCACATCGTGCAAAAGAGCAGCGTTACGAACTGACTTGACCAACGCACGACTGCATCCCATTGCCATCGCAAGGCGTTCGGCATAGAAAGACACGTTGCGTGCATGTCGCGCGGTATACGGATCGCGCTCATCAAGCGCTTGAACTAAAGACGCAACGCTTTGGACATAAACGTCCTTCGCCTGCAAACTAAGAGCCGCAACACGCCTGCGCAACGATTCCACATCCTCGATTTGCAGCGACGGCGAGCCATTGTCCCGTTCGTCGACTTCAGTCGCTAGAATCACACGGTTTCGGCCACGCCGTTTTGCCTGATAAAGCGCCCGGTCCGTCAAATCCATTAGCTGTGAGGAGCTATTGACTCGGGAATCGTCCGAGTCCACCACACCGAACGACGCAGTCACCGCATGCCCTCGCAGCGAAGGAACGACCAACGAGGTTTCCATCGCGCTGCGCATTCGCTCTGCAACGCCCGCCGCGTCGCGCGAGCTCGCTTGTGGGAGAACCACGAGAAATTCTTCCCCGCCAAAGCGGCCCACGGTGTCGATTTCTCGCACACATTCACGCAAAAGTTTCGATGTCTCCACCAGCACAGCATTGCCCGCAAGATGGCCGAACGTGTCGTTGATACCCTTAAAATTGTCAATGTCCAACATAATCAACGCGAGCGGATGACCGAATCGCCGTGACCGTGCCATCTCCGACTCTATCACATGATTAAGGTAATCGTGATTGTAGAGCCCGGTTAGCCCATCGGTGATCGCCGCCTTGCGAAGCTTCTGCTGCATGTTGTGCAGGCGAATCCCCACACTCACACGCGACACCAAGTTGCGGTGGTCTACAGGTTTGTCCAGGTAATCATCCACGCCCCGCTCGATGGCGGAGCCACGAAGCTCATCTGTCCCGTGGGCTGACACGAGAATAAAGTAGATGCCGTCGTTGGCGGGATCACGCCTTGCCCACCGGCAAAGCTTTAAACCGTTGCCACCCGGCAATTTGAAATCGACACACCCGACTTTGGGATGTAGCGTGTTGATTGCATGCAAACCAGCCTGGAAATCCTCAGCCAGCGACACTGAGAATCCGGCATCCTCCAAAATACGGGCAAACAATCTGCGATCGCTTTCATTGTCGTCAATGATGCATACATCCGTGTGGGGAGTACTACTCAATGCCCGATCCTCGACTCAGGGAGATTGCCGCTCTTCTCCCTCAACCCATCCTCCGGCCCGAAAACATTTCAGCCGCGATTTTTCCTATTTATCGGTGCCCCGTGGAAGAAACTGGATTGATTTGGGTACGGATCGAACCCGGTCAAGCCATTGAAACCGTCAGCGCCTGGAGACGAACCAACGATAGTTAGACTAATGCTTGAGTTCGACGTTCCAGTAGGCCGCGTCGAGGAATTGCCTCCACGAACGATAACGTCTATCAGAAAGCTGTACTTGCAAGCTGGGATTGTAGTTTGGCTTCTCGGGTATTTTGATGAGGCGCATATTCGCCTGTTCCGGCGTTCGGCCTCCCTTTTTGACGTTGCATTTAAGACAACTGCAGACCAAATTATCCCAGGTCGTCCCACCACCTTGCGTGCGAGGAATAACGTGATCTAGACTCAAATCCACAGTTGAAAAGCGCCTTCCACAATACTGGCATGTATTTCGATCTCGGGCAAAAATGTTTCGACGGTTGAATTTGATCTCTTGCCGTCGCACCTTCGAAAATCGCAACACGCGCACGATTCGTGGTACCAGGATGTGAAACCTGACTGTACGGATCCAATCGTGCTCGCTGGGTTCGAACTCCCGTTTGAAAGCGCTAAGCTCCGCCCAGTCATCAAAGTTATAGGACGAATAGCGCCCATCTTCCAGATGAACGATTTCCGCGACGGGTTCGTTTCGGCTGTCACTCTTAAATAACAACGCAAACGCTCTGCGCACACTGATCACCCGCATAGCGACATAATGGGCGTTTAACAGCAGGACGCTGCTATTCAGAGAACTGGGCGAGATGGCACCGGCTGTGGCTGGGAAAGCTAACCTCCTTAGCCTTCAGACTACATCAAGTAGATTATGCCGAAGTTCCTGCGGTATTTCATTCTACGTTCCGAAATTCCCGGACTCAAGTGCGTTAACGATTAAGGTTTGGCAAAGCTCGTCCCAACAAAACCGGCGCAAACTCCAATCGAATTCCTTCAATTAAAGATGATCGGACCTGCAGCCGGGCCTTGCCTCAAGGTGGATCATAAGTTCTTTCAAGGCCAAAAGCTGCCGATGCATACGCCGATAGAGAGTTCCGAGCCGCCCCACCGTAGTACCGGGGCTGGCAACAACGTTTAAGGCGATGGGGAATGTCCAACCACCATTTCGGCAGAATCCTGATTGTCGATGATGACGCGAAGTTACGCTTTGTGCTGAAAGCGGGGCTTGGGACGACCGGTTTCGAGGTATTCGAGGCAGTCGACGGCTTAGATGGTCTGCAGAAAGCTCAAAAGATTCAACCAGATATCATCGTCATGGACATTTCCATGCCGCGGATGGACGGTTTGGAAACGACACGCGCTTTGCAGGAAAACCCCCAAACACGCGATATCCCGATTCTAATCCTTACCGCTAGATCCAACACAGAAGATGTAGTCGTTGCCTTGGAAGCAGGCGCCCAAGACTACCTGCGAAAACCATTCGACATCACCGAATTGCAGGCGCGCATTCGAACGTTGCACCGGCTCATCCGCGCCAAACGAGACCTTAATGACCTCAACGACCGCCTGGAAAACGAGATCAACGCCAAAACTAAACGTTTGCAGGTCTTGTACGAAGGCATGCGCGATCTAAACGAAACGCACTCGCAAGACAAAGTGCTCGATGTGCTCATTAATTGCGTTCGGAGTCTAACCGACGCAGGCCGCATCTCGATCATGCTAACCGATACGGACGGCAAGAACCTGGTCTGTAAACGCGCCCTCGGCATCGATCCGGAAGTTGTCAACTCCATCAAGATTAGTGCACAGGAAGGTATTTCCGGACAGGTCTACCAAAGCGGCAAAACGCTTTCCGCACGAACGATCGGCGAGATTGAAAAATCACACCGGGGATACGACAGTCAAGCTTTCTTGTCCACGCCGTTGATCTCAAACTCGCTCGATATGACCACGAACATCCTGGGTGTAATCAACATCACCGACAAAGCGATTGATGATTTCAGCCGGGATGAAATTGATTGTATCCGATCCATTGCCGACGCAGCCGCGATTACGCTCGAAAACATCAGGCAGCGCGGCGAACTGCGGGATTCGGTTCAGATCCTTCTACAAACGGTAGGACATCTGGCTGAGTACCGTGATGAAGAAACAACGTTGCACCTCGCTCGCGTCTCGAAGATGTCGGGTATCCTGGCAAGGCAGATGGTAAAATCCTCACCACCGGGTGGAGAGGAACTGACGGACGAGTGGATTCAGATGCTGATGCAGGCCGCCCCCTTGCATGACATCGGCAAGGTCGGCATCCCTGACGAAATTCTCACGAAACCCGGCAAACTGACGAATGAAGAATTCGATATCATGAAAACACATACGGAGATAGGCCGAAAGGTCCTCTCCATGCCCCTCAACCCAAGCCGTAAGCTGCCACTGCTCGAAATGTGTGTCGACATCGCGTACTGCCACCACGAACGCTATGACGGAAGAGGTTATCCTCGAGGAATCGAAGGTGTGAACATACCGTTAGCTGCACGCATCATCACCCTCGTTGACGCCTATGACGCGATTACAAGCAGACGACGTTACAAAAAAGAGCGATCTCACGAAGAGGCCGCTCAAATCATCAAAAGTGAAGCGGGCAAGCATTTTGATCCGCAATTAGTCGCCGCTTTCCTAGCATGCCAGAATGAGTTCGACGCCATCCGAGCAAGGTACGAAGACACGCTGGAAGTCGCAGTCGTTTGATACTCTCTATGGCGATCGATCAAAAATCGACCACTCCGAAAAATTCACAGCAAGGGCACCAGCAACTTGGCAAGATCCTGATCTTTCGCTTTGACGCATTGCACGGTTTTAGCAAAATGCGACCATGCAAGCTGATGATCCCTATTCGACTCAAGAAACCAACGACATCCAAACGCGTCGTGGCACACTTACGGTAATTGGCGGCTGTATGTTCGCGGGCAAAACAACGTATCTGCTGAAAATGATCCGCGAAGTGTCAGCGAACCGACGATTGGTGTTCAAACACGCGATGGACGATCGCTATGAGGCGGACTCGGTTGTATCGCACGACGGCGACTCGTTAGCCGCCATTCGCGTTAACAATCCCGAACGTTTGCTAAGCCACATCAACGAAAGCACGCGCGTCATCGCTATCGAAGAGGGGCATTTCTTTTGTGCAAAACTCGCCAAAATCGTGGGCGAAATCGTTGACCGAGGAATCGACGTCTTCGTAACAGGCTTGGACTTGGACACGTGGGGACAGGTATTGCCGACGATGAAACTGCTGGAGAATCGTTGCGATCAGTACCTTCACAAGAAAGCCCATTGCGCCAAATGTGGACGGGAGGCGACTCGAACCCACCGCCTCACGCCCATCATTGACGGAAATCTCATCGGCGGACCGGAGAGTTTTGAACCCCGTTGCGAATCCTGCTGGCATCGACCACCCGAACCGCCACCAATCTATGACTGAAGTGCAGGCTGGGTCGTTTAGCCGTCCCCGTTTTCTTCTCGCGAGATATTAAATTGCTCATCAAGCCATTTTCTCGTGCGTTCAATCGCAATCCCCTGCTGCTCAAAGCGCGTGAGGTTGGATCCCGGATCAAATGGGCTGTCCGCACCGGTCGGCTGTTGGAAGTACAAATGCAAGCCCTGAGGAATTACGTAAACATCCACCATCGACGAACTCAACTTCTCCTGGAGCGTGGTGGGAAATCCATCAGGCGGGGCGATGTTGTCAAATTCCCCCAGCAGGTAGTACGTCGGTTGAGTCACGAAGGTGTATAGTCGCTCGGGGTTGACGCCGGTCCAAAACGGCGAGCCGGAAGGCGCCCAAAACACGATGGCGTCCACGCGTGGATCCTCCGCCGCCACCAACGCCGAAAGCGTCCCTCCGATGCTGTAGCCACCTACCGCCAACTTGGATTCGTCGATCCGGACTTGAAACTCACCCTCAATCGCTAAATCCAACGCCTGCTTTGCCAGATCCATGATTCGCCGGTGGTATTGGAAATCAGTAAACGTCAAAGGCCTGGTGTCAGGAACGATCACTGCATATCCCCAACTAGCGAGCGTTTCGTGCAAACTTTGATGATAGTACGCTTGCACGTTGGAACCCATTACCCAGACGAGAGCTGGTAGCTCACCTTCGGGTTGCCGGGGAGCAAAAACAGTCACTCCAGTAGGACTGCCATCCGCACCGTTTTCAATCTCAATGCGAAACTCACGAATGGTGTTCTTGCCTAACTCTGCGGGAGACTCTTCAAAGAAGTTAGCAGGCCATGACGGAAAAACGTTGCCGCAACCGCAAATGAACAACAAAACAAAAACAACAATCACCTTCGAGCGAGCCATCAATCAACTCCTGTAACTCGTCAAAATCCATCGCAACAACCACGGCGAGGGCTAGAAATTCACGTGGTTACCAGCATGATATATACAAGTGTCGAAAGGTGTCACCGGCAAGTTACGTTGAGGACATAAAGAAACGCCTTCGCCCAATGAAACGAACTTTTTTTTGCTTGTAAACCACCCAGTACTTCCATGATCAAACCACTCCAAAAGTTCAACTCTACAAATCGCCCTTCATCGAATAGGATAGTTGTCGTGAAGCAGTTGCACGCGAAAACCGATCCGGACCCCTCGTCCATCCTAATCGTACTACCCACGTGGGTAGGCGATTTTGTCATGGCAACACCGAGTCTGCGCACGATTCGCCGACGCTTTCCCAGCGCCCGCATTGTGCTGCTGGGTGAGGGCAATCTCACGCAACTTGTCGACGGCGGTGATTGGATGGATGAGTTTCTCGCCTGGCCCATCAAAAGCCGGCGCAAGCCTTGGCATCGCGAGTACCGCGAATTGGTGTCCCGCCTGCGTCGTGAACGGTTCGACTGGGCCGTACTATTGCCAAATTCGTTTAAATCCGCGCTGATCGCATTCTTGAGCGGTTCGAAACGGCGAATCGGTTACGACCGAGATGGACGTGGCGCATTCCTAACTGACAAACTTACACCGAAAAACAGCGAAGGACGAAGATTCATCCCCTACCCGCTTGTGAACTACTACGGTGATTTGACGGAAGCGATTGACTGTGGTCGAGGCGGAGATCGCCTCGAACTATTTACGACCCCCGACTGCGATGCTTCCTTGCAAACGAAGCTCAACGCACAGGACCCGTCCGGAAGCGGACCAATGATTGCGATCACACCGGGAGCGAAGTTCGGCGCGGCCAAATGCTGGCCTGCCGAACGATTTGCTCAGTTGGCAGATCGACTGATCGATGAACGCCTTGCGACCGTCGCCATCAGCCACGGTCCCGGCGAAGAGCACCTGGTCGACATCATTGTGAAGAACATGAACCGCAAGGCAATCGTCTTTAATGACCCACGTCTCTCACTGGGCGAAGTCAAGTCACTGATCAAGCTAAGCGACCTGCTGATCTGCAACGACACCGGACCGAGGCATTTCGCGAAAGCGTTTGATATCCCGGTTGTAACGGTATTTGGCCCGACACATCCCGAGTGGACAGCGACAAGCTATACAGCCGAGCGGATCGTGCGAATCGATGTGGAATGTGGCCCCTGCCAGGAGAAAATCTGTCCTCTGAAGCACTTAGACTGCATGACGGGCGTCACGGTGGACACGGTTTTCCACGCAGCCTGCGAACTTCTGGATAATGCAAAGAAGAATGAACACCGGAAAGAAGGAGTCGAGTTGTCGTGAGGGTCGCGCTCATCGTCGAGTGGATTGATGCTTGGCGTGGTGGAGCGGAAACCTCCACACTCCAGTACCTAAACGAGATGATCGAGCGTGGTATTGAAGTAACCGTTTTCACGAGAAGCAGGCCTTCTCCTCGCCCGGGACTTCACGTTCAAACGGTACACGGCGCCTCGATGTCACGCACGCGCAAGAGCGTGACCTTCGCCCACCGGGTAGCCGGGGCGATCCGCGAGGGTGGATTCGACGTAATTCATGCCATATCACCGTGCATCGGCGCGGACGTGTACCAGCCAAGAGGCGGAACGGTAGCTGAAACGCTCGAACGCAACATCGCCCTGCGTACGCATGGCACAAGCAGGATGCTCAAACGGCTATTTGTCCGCCTCAGTCCGAAGCAGCGATACCTGCTCGAGATGGAGCGTTTGATCATGCGGGGCAAGAACGGCCCGATCGTGATCGCGCTGTCTGACTACGTGGTGGACCAACTCAAGCAACATTACTGCCTTCCCGCCGAGCGCGTTGTAAAGGTATACAACGCCATCGAACTTCAGATAGCTGATGAAGTGACCAGGATCGGCGATCATCAAAGAATTCGCGAAGAGTACGGCGTAAGCGCGGACGAGTTGTTGGTGCTCAGTGTCGCGCACAATTTCAAGCTCAAAGGTATCGCGCAGTGGATGTACGCCTTGGCCCGATTACGTAAAACAGGTCATGCGAATATCAAATCCCTGGTCGTGGGTAAAGGAGTGTCAAATAAATGGCACCGCTTGGCGCGACGTTTGAACATCGAAAATTGCCTTACGTTCACGGGGCCAAGTGACCGTGTACCCGCGTTTAGAAATGCCGCGGACGTATTGGTGCATCCGACCTACTACGATCCGTGCAGCCGGGTTGTACTCGAAGCGTTGGGGACGGGGCTGGCGGCGATCACAACACGCTGGGATGGCGCGGCAGAAATGATTCAAGACGGCGTGAGCGGTTTCATTCTGGGCAGGCCTGACGACACCAGCGCGCTTGCGGAGCGAATCATTTTGCTCGAAGAGCGGGCGTTTCGCATACGCATGGCGGAAGCAGCCGGGAACTGCGCGCCACAAATTTCGATGTCGCGTCATTGTGACGAGATGCTCGCGGTGTACAAACGTGTCATGGCCAAAAAAGGCATCTCTATATGAATCCACTCGTTTACTACGCACTGACCGGTGCCGGAGCCTACCTGGTCG
Source organism: Phycisphaerae bacterium (assembly GCA_028282665.1). GTDB lineage: Bacteria > Planctomycetota > Phycisphaerae > UBA1845 > UBA1845 > JANQHN01. Next base: position 12,199 of record JANQHN010000181.1, read on the forward strand.
GTTCGATCCCGTTCGGTGTTTTGATAGGCCGGTTTCGCGGTGTGGACGTCACGTGCATCGGCAGTGGGAATATCGGGGCTGCGAACGTAGGTCGAGCATTGGGTCTGCAATGGGGACTGGCAGTCTTGCTGCTTGACGTTTTAAAGGGACTCGTACCGGTGCTCCTGATCGGCTTGTTTGCCCGAGAGCTGTTCGGCGAATCCGCCATGCATTCTTCTACCCATCTGGTGGGTTGGTTGGTTTCGGGATTTTGCGCTGTGATTGGGCACAACTTTTCGATATTTCTCGGTTTTCGCGGCGGAAAAGGCGTGGCTACTTCACTAGGAATCGCACTGGGATACTACCCCGACCTCACTTGGCCCGCTTTGGCGGCGGTGGTAGCTTACGCCGCGGTCCTTGGCATTTGGCGGATCAGTTCAGTGGGCTCAATGTCAGGCAGTGTCATTTTTTTCATGACCTACTGTATCCTGGCATGGTTTCGCACGGGCAGCTTGTTGGACCGTTGGCCTTTCTTGCTGTTCACAGTTTTCGTGACTGGCTTGATTTTAGTGAAGCACCGCTCGAATATTGCTCGTCTCATTGTTGGGACGGAAAGCCCGCTTTGGACGAAAAAACGATAACACGGGCGGCAAGCTCCAAACGTCCGATCATATCCTAACACAATCTGCACAATTCGTTTCTACGCATCATCAAGTGATCAAACTACCGGCGCATTTGTTGCGCAGAGGAAATTAGATGCTTGTCTATCCATAAACAACGATGGTATGCTTAGGGCTTGTCGCGTTATTTCGGAAATCCGCTAACCGACACGAGAAGCGTGCCTAGAATTAAATGAGTCGCGCGTGCAATTGCGCGGTCGCGTTCGCCTTTGTTTGGGGGATTGAGGCGTACGGTCATGAATAAAATGGGAACCAAACAACTCAACGTTCTCGCGTTGGGCAACTCGCAGGCCCTTGAGGACCTG
>JANQHN010000057.1 GCA_028282665.1 Phycisphaerae bacterium
CATGACATTTCGCCCACTTTTCCCGCGAGGGGCAATAGGCCGCATCGTAAAGAGCGATGCGCGCCGCTTGGATTTTCCCCGGCACCACTCATGGTGAACCACTTACGTGCTCATATTCTTCCTGATTTCCCGAAACCGCTTCGTCGCAAGCCGGCCTGGCTGCCCCTTCTCGCAAAAGGCAAACTTGGCGAGGCGGCGATTGGGGTTCTCCACCACGACTTGACCGTCGACCAGCTTCGCTTCCAGAGTCGCCAGCGCCTCTTTGAACGGCTTGGTTTTTTTCGCGACGTCGAAGAATGATAGCACGTACACGTAGTAAAACAGGTTGTATCGAAGAAACGGATACTCGACCTGCACGAACAACGAGCCGATGCCGAACGCGCACGGACCGAGTGGTTTGCGCGTCTTCCAGTGATCCAACAGCGTTTTGACGGCTTCGTCGAGACGCTTGTCCCTGTTGAGATACGGCGTAAAGCGGAACGCGTCCAAAACCGCCAGCGTCACGCCCGGGTTCGACGCATCCTCTGTCGCACTCCTGCCGAGTTTCACCCGATTGCAACGCCACCCGCCGTCGTCATGCTGCACTTCGAACAGATGTTCAAGCGTCCGCTTGAGCCGTTTGTCCCCGGCATACCCAAGCCGACAAAGGGCTCGTGCGGCGTTGGCCGTGTGACACGGATAGACGGTCCCTTTCGGTGCGGGGCGAATTCGCCCATCCTCCAGCCAGGCATCCAACAGCTTCCCGGCGATTCCCTTCATTACCGGATCGCTCTTTTTCAAGCCGAGTTCCGTCAGGATCAACGCACAATCAAACGTCGAAAACGGACTCCCCACGCCCCAACGCCCATCAGCCGTCGCAAAGAAGTCCCCGCCATTGTCACGCCGCTTCGCGAGAATCGCCGCAAGATCCTCTTGGTATGGCTTTAACACGGCCATGACAGTCACTCCACCGCCGGTTCTCAGTCATGCAAGGTTCACACAGTGGCCTTTGATCGTTCGCCAGTTTTCACCTTTGCGTGCGCCGACTTCTCTATCTCACGCAAAGGCGCCAAGAGCCAAGGAGGGACTTCAAGAATCGAAAGTCCGCACAGCAGGCTCTACATTCCGGGCGCAATCACCCCATCAACCGGTGAAGAAGCCGTCGCGTACCTTTTCTTCGGAATCCGTCCGGCCTGGTAGGCGAGTCGGCCCGCTTCGCACGCCTTGGCCATCGCTACGGACATGTTGAGTGCGTCCTTCGCACCGGCGATGCCGGTGTTCAACAGCACGCCGTCCGCGCCCAGTTCCATCGCCACCGCGACGTCGGAGGCCGTCCCCACGCCCGCATCCACGATCACCGGGTAATCCGGGTCGCCTTCCTTGAGGTACTCCAGACAAATCGAGATGTTGCCCGGATTCAAAATCCCCTGCCCCGAACCGATCGGTGAACCGAGCGGCATCACGCTCGTCGCCCCGGCATCTTTGAGCTTCTTCGCAAGGATCGGGTCGTCGTTGGTGTAGGCGAGCACTTCGAGACCTTCGTCCACAAGCTGCTTCGTCGCTTCGAGCGTTCCCACGGTATCCGGCAGGAGCGTCTTTTTATCCGCGAGCACCTCGAGTTTCACCCACCTTGCACCTGGATTATCCAGCCCTTCCAGAAGTTCCCGCGACAGGCGGGCGGAACGGACGGCGTCTTTCGCCGTGAAGCAGCCGGCCGTGTTGGGCAGGATGGTGATTTTCTTGAGGTCGATGTGATCCAGGATACTGTCCTGCTTTGCCTTGCCCGAATCATCCAACACGTCACGCCGCACCGCCACCGTCACCACCTCACACCCGGACGCTTCCAGGCACCGTTCCATCAAATCCATCGTGGCGTATTTGCCCGTTCCGACGAACAGGCGTGACGAAAACGTAAACGAACCGACTTTGTACGTATCTTCGGGCATTATCCTCCTCCTACGAGGGTAACGATTTCAATGCGATCGCCGTCGCTGACGGCGGTGTCGCTGAAGGTCTTGCGGAGCACGAGGTCTTCGTTGATCTCGACGGCAACGCGGGCGGGCGTCAGCCCTTTGCCTTCGAGCAGTAAGGCAACCGTCGTGCCGTCCTGCAACTCTTCAAGTTTTCCATTGATGATGACTTGCATACCGATCCTCGCTTTCCGGGCCTCTATTTTGCCCAGGTCTACGCAACGAGTTTAAAGAGCGATTATAGAACCCCGCGAGACGACCATCAAACCCGTGCACACGCACGATAGCAAGCATGGGCGTAAGCGGTTATCCTGCGCCGCGGCGGTGGATCGGGTCCACGGCGCTCAAGCCCGATTACACCTGCGATTGAGGTAAACTCCTTGAAAAAAAGCAAACGCGAGAAACAACCTAAAAAAGCCCGAGACTGCCCCCCCGCCCCCGATCAGACTCCCGCTTCCACCCCGGAAGAAGCGGCCGCGCGGGTCGAACAGGAGGCTGCGCTGCGACACCTGGGTTTCGCGCTGCAATCGCACAAGAGCGTTATCCTGCTCGCTTTGGGCACGCTGCTGCTCAAAAGCCTGATTTTCGAACCGATCAACATTTGGCCCGTTTCTTTCATCTGCCTCGTGCCGTGGCTTTTGATGATGGGCTGGTCTCATTGGGCGCCGCGAGTCTACCTGTACAGCTACTTGATGGGATTGGCGTTTTTTCTGTGGAACATGCGCTGGTTGATCCCGCCTACGGGGCTTGGTTACGTAGCGTTGTCGATGTACCTGGCGTGTTACTTCCCGCTCATGGCCTGCCCCATTCGTCACGCCATGCGCCGCCGGCGTATGCCCCTCGCTATCGTCGTGCCCATCGTCTGGACCGGCCAGGAAATGCTCCGCGCGGTCGTGATTTCCGGTTTTCCCTGGTTTTTCCTTTCTCACACCTTCGCGGACGCCCTTTCGCTCATCCAGACGAGCGATTTGGTCGGCGCATACGGTGTGAGTTTTATGATCGCCGCGGTCAACGGCGCGGTCGCCGATGTGATTCTGGCGCGAGTCGCGAACAAATGTTCGTGTGCGCCCGAGACCAATCGCCGGCAGGCATGATTCAGCCTGTGGCTTGCGGGAAGCCTGCTCGTATTCACATTCATTTACGGACAAGTACAGCTTCACCGCGGCACGACCTCAGACGGCCCGCGCGTCGCCACCCTTCAAGGCGATTTCATCAGTGACATCTACGGCGGTAACACACCCGAGGACGTCAAGCGCGACATCTATTTCGACATGATGGTCCACGCCGCCAAGGAACAACCCGACCTGGTCGTCCTGCCCGAATCTCCTTGGTTTATGTTCCTTGACGAAACCAAAAAGCGGAACGAATTCTGGTTCTTCCGGGATTGCTACGAGGCGTTTCGCGGCTACGCGGTGGAACAAGGTTGTTACGTGGTCACGGGATGCGCGACCTGGGTGGATACACCCTACGACGTGCTCGCCCCCATGCGGCGCTACAACTCCGCAATGGTCTTCAATCCGCAGGGTGGACCGCACCAGCGTTACGACAAGGTACACCTTGTCTACTTCGGCGAAATCGTACCGTTCCGTTTCGGGCGCTTTCGGTTCCTCTATTTGTGGATCAACAGCTTGATGCCTTTCGGTGCAGAAGGCAACGAAGAGTTTTCCTTCTTCAAGGGCAAGGAGTTCAAGCGGTTTACCATGGCCGCATCTTCATTGAATAATGAGCGCTTCGAGTACGGAATACCGATCTGTTACGAAGACGTTATGCCTTACGTCGCCCGGACCTTCACTTCGGGCGAAGATGGCAAGCGAGCGCAATTCCTGTTAAACATAAGCAACGACGGCTGGTTCGGGCGTGGTATCCAACAGCCGCAACACCTCGCTATCAGCGTTTTTAGAGCCGTTGAAAATCGTGTGGGCATCGCGCGTGCGGTCAACACGGGCGTCAGCGCCATCATCGACCCGGATGGGCGGGTACGAGTCCGGGTCGACGGCGACCCGAATACGCCCTGGCCTGGTAAAAGCGGCTATGCGGTTTCGAGGCTTAAGGTGGATTCCCGCTACACGTGGTACACTCAATACGGTGATTGGTTCGCGTGGACCTGCGCCGCTTTATGGTTGCTGTTCTATCTCGATTACTTCTTCGTCCGCGCGACAACCAAATACGAACACGAGGTGATCTAAATTCATGGACATCAAACACATCACATCGATCGCACTGCTGACTTCGATCTTTGCACTCACCGGCTGCAACACGCCTAAGAAAAAAGCCGAAGTCCCCGTAACTCCGATCGCGTTCGAAGATCGCGCCATCGACGGACTCAAGCGTGCGATCACCTACGAACCCATTACCGCCGTTCGCGTACAGGCGGTTGAAGCGTTTGCTCAAACCGGCTGCGAGCAAGGTCTTCCCTGGATTCGCGCTTCTCTACTCGACACTCATCCGGCTGTTCGTTTCGCCGCCTGCGTCGCACTGGGCGAAATGCGAGATGTGAAAGCCAAAGATCGCCTCACCGAACTCATCGCCGATGAGGATCGCAGCGTCCAACTCGCCGCCATCTACGCCCTTCACCGCTTGAGCGATACGCAGTACACGGGCAGACTGCCCGACTACCTGCTCTACGACGAAGACTCGGCCGTCCGGCGAAATGCCGCGTTCGTGCTAGGCCGCATGGAAGAAAAGGGCGTTGTTAAAATGCTCGCCCGGACAATGAAGGACAAAGACGGCGCGGTCAGGCAGATCGCCCTCGAATCCATGGCGCGCCTGGGTAACATCGAATCGCGCGAGCAACTTGTCTTTCGGGCAAACTCCGGCGTAGGCGAGGAAGAAGTTCTCGCTCTCCTCGCTCTCGCGGACTTGCGCGAACCGATTCTTTATGACGTGTTCCTAAACAAACTCGAAACCGCCACTCACCTGGAAACCAAACTCTCCGCCGTACGCGGCATCGGGCTACTAGGTCGCACGGAAGGATACGATCTGGCGCTAGGCGCCCTCGACTTTAACAAGCCGATCGTGCGCGACGAGCGCGACTCGGAGGAAAAACAAATTTTTCGCGTCAGGCAGCTCGCCATGGCCGCCCTTGGAGCGATCGGCAAGCGGGAGGCGCTGCCCGAACTGAATCGAGTCCTGCTGGCAAACCGCGACCCTCAGGAACAAGTCGCCGCCGCCCGCGCGATTCTGGAGATCATGCGTGAAAATCAACTCGGCGAAAAGCCGCTCAAAGGGAATCCATTCATGACGCCCTAATAGGCTTTTCGGGCAGTGTAAGCGGATAATATGTATATCGTAATCGCGCAGACGAACACCAACGCGAAGACCCGGGTTCGTGTCCGCATGAAACCGTAAACCAATCGAGCTGATTATGCGCTGGCTCGCCTTTGCCATCATCGCCGCCCTCACCGTTACGATCCAGTCCGCGATCGCACCCAGGCTGGCCATCCTTGGCGTCTATCCCGATTTTCTCGTCGTTATCGTCGTCTTCTACGCCCTTTACGCCCGCGGCATGGACCCGGTCATCGCCGCGTGGATCCTCGGCTTCCTCGCCGACCTGATGACCGTCGAACAGATGGGGCTAATGTCATTGTCCTACGCGCTGGCCGCTTACGTCGTCCTCGCGATTCGCGAATACCTCTTCCGCTATCATGCGATTACCCGATTCGCCATTACGCTGGCGGTCTGCCTCGGTATCCGCCTCATGTGGATGGCGTATGCGCAGGCGCTTTATCCACACGCTTCGTGGTCGTGGGGAGGTTGGATACTGGAATCTCTCTTCGTCGCGATCTACTCGGCGGTTTTTGCAGTACCAACGACAAAGCTCTTGCTCGCTATCCCTCAGGCTTTGGGCTTGCCGCAAAGAAAGTACACGTTCGAAGGCCACGTAACCATGGGAGATTGACTTGTTCGAACGTCGGTTGAAGGTGTTCCTGCTGGTCTTTGCACTGGCCATGCTCGTCATCGTCGCCCGTCTGTTCCAACTGCAAATCGTCAACGGTGCGTACTACCGCCAGCGCACCGCACGAACATTGCTTTCCGCCCCGGACACACTCCCGTTTATCCGCGGCGCAATCCTAGACCGCGAAGGCAACGTCCTCGTCGCCGACGTCGCGACCTGGCAGATTGCAGCCGATTACCCTGCGCTCGCGCTTGATGACGCCCACATCAACAACTACGTACGCCGCTTTCAACGAAGAGGTCGCTACAAACGAATCGCCACGACCAAGGAAGAAATCACAAGCGCCTTCCTCGAAGACGTAAACCGCACCTGGGAGAAACTGGCCGAGTTCGAGTCCGCGATGGGTAACTATGTCAGCGTCGATGACATTAAAGAAAGAAGCAACGCTATCGTTAGCCGAACCCAACGCATTCGTAAAATCGTCGAGGACAATCGCGGATTCGATGCCCCGATTCGCGAAGAGGGGTTACCCCACGGCCTGGTTCACAACCTCACGCAGCCGCAGTCGATTGAAGCTTTCGAAAAATTCCGAAGTTTGCCCTGGGTGCATGTCCAGCCAACCACCCGCAGGATGTATTTAAGCGATGTCAAACCCTTTGCTCATCTTTTGGGGCGAATGGGGCGCGTCGACGGACACGATATCGCGACCGATCCAAACACCAACGATCACTTTGCCCGCTACCTGGGAAATGAAAGAAAGGGAAAAACCGGCATCGAATATGTCGCCGAGCGCCGACTTCGCGGGCGGCGTGGACAAATGATTCTCGACAACGGCGGCGAGATCGTCGAGGAGGAATACGTCGAACCGCTCGACGGCGAGGACGTGACCCTCACCATCTCAGGCGACCTGCAACGCCGTTTGTACGACCTGCTCGCTCACGAAATCCCCTACGTTCCTGAATCCGTCGGCGGGGCGATCGTGGTCGTCGATGTTCCCACGCGCGAAGTGCTCGCCATGGTCTCCTACCCCTCTTACGACCCGGCCACCTTCAACGAAAACTACAACAAACTCCGCAACGATACGATCCACCTGCCGTTGCACTTTCGCGCGGTGATGAGCACCTACGCACCCGGCTCGACGGTCAAACCGCTCGTTTGCCTCGCCGGGCTTCAGGCAGGCGCAATCAATTTGAATTCGACGATCAACTGCACGGGATACCTCTTCAAAGAACAACGCAAACGATGGCGATGTTGGCAGATTTCCGGTTCGACTCAAAGGATGGCCCATGGTCCGATCAACGTTACCGAGGCAATCCGTGGATCCTGCAACATCTTCATGTACGAGTTAGGCAATCGCCTGGGAGTCGGACCGATTACCAACTACTTCGACATGTTCGGCCTGGGAAACTACAGCGGTGTAGGGCTGCGCGAAGAGCGCAGCGGGCGAAACCCCACGCCGAGTTGGCTTGTCCACGAACGCAATCAGGCAATTACCCCCGGCAAAGCTCGACATCTCGCCATTGGACAGGCAGAAGTAATCGCCACTCCGGTCCAAATCGCTAACATCATGGCCACCTACGCAAACGGCAAAAAACGCCTCCTCACCCTGACACGCAACAACAAGCCGAAAGCGGAATGGGATCTCCCCGGTAATGCGTCGCATTGGCAAGCCATTCGACAAGGTATGTTCGAAGTCGTCAATCACCCCGAAGGTACCGCCTACAAATACGTCTCCTTCGACCACGACAAATACGTTTTGTGCGGCAAGACCGGCAGCGCGACCACCAAACCCAGAGCAACCTCGTACCTTGTCCCCTTCGAAGATAAGAGCGGCATTACATACGAAGTCGTTGTGCCGGCGGGCGCGAAATCGGAAGCCGTTAATCGATTCGTCGCGGCGTATCCTGACGCTATCTTCAATCCACAACATGTTACCAGGCACACAACTTGGCCTAAGGTGCCGATGGAGAACGGAGATTATGCACACGCTTGGTTTGGTGGATTCATTCAACCGACCAAAACCCCCGGTCAACCCGATTGGTCACAAACGCCGCAAATTGCTTTCGCCGTGTTGATCGAATATGGAGGTAGTGGCGGGCGAACTTCAGGTCCGGTCGCAGGAGAAGTCGCAAAAACGATCATCGAAGTCTTCGGCGATGATCTGAGCTATTAATCCAAGTACTGCCTTTGTACGATCAAGCAGGTTACCAAAACGCAAGCTGGTGGTAACGGTTGGATGATAGCCGTTTCGATTCGAGCGTAGCGCTCAAAAGCAACATTCCGAGACCGTGCACGGCATCGGACGCTACGCCCGGCTGGTACATGCTCTAGTTAAGAACGATACAATAACAAGGATGCACAGGAAGCGATAGATTTCGTGGCCGAAACCAAGCGTGTTCAACTAACTCAGCCGGGGTGGGTGATTCTCATCGCCATCGCGGTCCTGCTCATCATGGGGACATCCAGCATTCTCGTGACACACACGCATTACAGCAAAACGCACGATGGCACTAAGCATGCTACCAAACAACTTATCTTCTCAATCCTTGGACTCGGGCTCGGGTATGGCATCTTGCGCATTGGGCACTACCGCATCGCACCACTGTCCTACTTCATTTTTGCCGCGACGCTGCTCGCGCTCGTTCCACTTGTCGTCGCCCACTTTACGCACAACACTTTCGGAGGATTGATGCCCCTGCGCAACGGCGCCCACCGCTGGATCAAACTCCCAGGTTTTCAGTTCCAGCCTTCCGAAGTCATGAAAGTCGCTTACGTTCTGGCTTTGGCTTGGTATTTGCGCTACCGGCGCAACTACCGCAGGCTTGGCGGGCTGCTCCTACCATTTGGTCTAACCGGCGTTCCACTCGGGCTTATCCTGCTCCAGCCCGACCTCGGCACAGCCTTGCTGCTCGTACCCGTGCTCTTCGTCATGATGTTCATGGCGGGCGCCAGACTGAAACATTTAGGGCTGATCGTGCTGATTTGTATCATGTTCATGCCTCTCGCCTGGTTTCAGATCGAGTCTTATCAAAAGTCGCGCATTTCCGCCGTCCTGCTTCAGTCGGACCGTCTTCGTCGTGCGGTAATCGAAAAACCGGAGCAATACAAGTTCCTCGCGGAGAAAAGACAAGCCATCGAATGGGCAGCCAGTTCCGGCTATCAACTCGTCCACTCCAAAAACGCAATCGGCAGCGGCGGATGGTTCGGACAGGGATGGGGAGAAGGAATCTACGTCGAATATGGCAGGCTCCCTGACCGGCACAACGACATGATCTTCGCCATCATCGCTCACCAATTTGGTTTTTTCGGAAGCCTTCTGCTACTCGCCGCCTACGGCACTATTATCATCGCCGGTATCGTCATCGCCTCCTCGACAACGGATCCGTACGGTAGGCTTCTCGCAATCGGCGTGGTCACCCTTCTTACGACACAGGTCTTGATCAATGTCAGCATGACACTAGGCCTGATGCCCATCACAGGCATGTCCCTCCCCTTCGTCTCCTACGGTGGATCAGGATTGCTCACCAACTTCATGGCCATCGCCCTGCTGGTTTCCGTATCGCGCCACCGCCCTTTCACCCTCGCCACTAAACCCTTCGAATTCTCCACCCCCGCGCAGCGCGCATTGATGGCAGAAAAAACGGGCATCTCTCGGTGAAAAAATCAACTCAGCAGCAGATACATACCGCCAAGATAAACCACAAAGATCAATGCAGAATCCGGTCCGAAGCGGCCGAGCAACCGCCTCTCGCTGCGGTAAGTCAATCCGCCTACCGCGATCGCGGTCAGGATGATCGGCAAAACACCCGCGATAAGGTTCTGGCTCAGATGGAAATTCGCCCCGGAGGCGAGCAAAGAATCGCCCCGAATCAATGAAACCGCCTTGAAAATTGGTAACGTGAAGATGTTGAACATGTTCGAGCCGAAGATATTGCCCAGCGCCAAATCGAAGTTCCCAATCCGCACCGCCGCCACCGACGTCGCAATCTCCGGCAAGGATGTAGCCAATGCCAGGAAACATGCTCCCACAAACGTCGCTCCCAATGGCTGGCCAATCCAGTCGATCTCATGCTCACTTAACACATCACCCGTCCGAGCAAGCCACCACGATGCAAGAATCAATACCGACGCCAGCACCACCAAACCCGCGATCAGGCCGGCTCCCAGGCGCTCCCGCGGCGCGTCCTGCTCTTCGAGTGACATCATGCCTTTCTCGAACTGAAACGTAAGCCGCATGCACATCAGGTACGCAAGCAGGATCGAAATCGCCCAACCCGCCTCGATCACGCGGGCATGCATCAGGTTCGTACTGTACTTATCAACCAGCAAAATACCGAACAGAGCGAGCGATATCAGTACCAATCCAAACGAACTGGTCAGCGTGTGATTAGAGCCGGCCAACCTCAGTACCGACCCACCCCCCGCCACGACGTTCATCAGTACGATAATCGTAATGTTAAATGAGCAGCTTCCGAAAACGGCGGCAAAAGCAAGGTCAGGATTTCCGATCGCCACGGCCGTCCCTCCCGCAACGACCTCGGGCAACGAAGTTACCGTCGCGAGCAGAATCAAACCGATCCACCCCGCGCCCAGATGCAATTTATCGGCCATCTTATCCGCGAGACCGGTTAGCTTGCTACCGCTGAAGACTACGATCGCACCGGCAACTAGCAACTCAACCAACAAAGCCCAGGTCGGCAACGCGTCGCCGAAATGAAGGACGGAAAACAATGTATGCTTTCTCCCAAGCGATCGTGTCTCTGCTTAGAGTGAATCTTTATAGCAGTGTCAATCCAGGCGTAGCGCTCAAAGTCGACCTGCCGGCAGCACGAAACACGGTGCCGAACGCTACACTTGGCCAGAACTTGCTCTAGTCCGTCGACGTATCAAACTTGGAAGTATATAGGCCTGATTACAGAGAACCAATTTGAATTCTGATCAGATTTTGTAACCAGGACGCGTAAATGACAAAAGTCGCGGCGGGTCTTACTCAGCCGAAAAGAAGCGCGCCTCCGTTCCTCCAGGCCCGACGCGAAGCCTCACCGTGCGTAAACAACGAGGACACCGCCCCACGTAACCATTACCTTCCTTGTTCCGATAAACACGAACGTAGACTTGGCAGCAGTCGAACATAACGCCTATCCAAGGCCTGCCTTGAAAATGCACACCGCTGACCGGGGTGGGCTCGCTCGTAGATTCGGGATACATTAACGCGGATATCGGCTCAGCTGCCCTGTGAACTTCAATCCCGCAACTTAGCCACACACGTTTCGATTAAGAAAACCCTCACCGTGTGATACAGGGCTTTTCGAGTATCTTGTTGCGAAGCTTGGTATGGACGAATGCCTGCACCGAGGCACAAAGCTGTCCAGAGCGGGTCATCATCTGATTGATCTGGTCCAGCGACCCATCAGCGAACTTGATGTTGTTCAGTTCTGGAACATTGACCAACACGTGGAATCGAGCGGCACGCACGGTTGCATCCGCCAAAACCGCCGCAACACCCAAGTCACTAAGCAAATGTTTGCTCGCCAGATCTTTGAAATCATCCATCGTCTTCAGGAGTTCCGAGGCAGTGCCGGCCATTTCCAGCGGCACGCTAATCGCCGTCGCCAATGCGCTTTGATACGTGGCTTCTGCCTCCGGGCTCTGACGGGCTTCTCGATACGCACGTTGCAATCCAGAAAACGCGGACGCATCCTCCGCGATCAAACGTCTCATAATCGCGTCGGCCTTCTCAAATTTCCCCTGAAACTCTCCCACGCGCCGGCGTTGTTCTTCGGGAGTTTTATTACCAGTGGAAAAAGCAGCCACCATCCGAGTCATAGCTGCCGCTAACGCACCAGCAGCAGCCGTTACGCCACCTCCGCCGGGGGTAGGTGTGCGATCAGAAGTTCGATCAAGAAATTCGGCAAGTGTCAAAGAGGTGAATTCATTCATGACGGTAATCCCGGGCAGATGCCAAGAGGGTCTTTCGCCGCGGGCTAGACTGCCCCCTGTGCAGCCAATGCCGATTTGTAGGTTAAGCTGAATTGCAACTCCGTCAAGGGCCAACGTACACCGTAAAGCCTCCGCGTAAAGCCGTAATGAAAGCGGCCAACCCCACAAGATGTGGAGTTGACCGCATCGTATCCAACTCGTTCTGCCCTCCTCCGTTGCCCTATGGCATCGAGGCTCAAGAAAAAAGTCCCTCTACGGACAGGCTCCAAAGCTATTTTTTACCACACCGACATCACCTGGACCGACTGACCCGTTATTGTCAAAATCCAAAGCGACACAGGAAGATTGACCAATATCACAGCCAAAGAAATTCTTAACGATTCCCACGTCACCCGGGCCTACCGAGCCATTCTCATCCAGATCGTAGGGACACAGCGCTACATCACAAACGTCAGGCCTGTTATTCTCATCCAGGTCAGCACAGTCTGTTCCCGGGCCGCCCCAGTAACCGTCAAAACTCTCACAATTCCCTTGCGTTTGCCCTGCGGTACAAACGTTGCCTCCAATACAACAGGCGCCTAGCGGCTGAGGACAGTTCGTTTCCGAACACAAAGTTCCACTACCTTGGAACGTTCCGCCGGACGCAAAACACCCGGCCTCGACGGTCTCATTGCACGAACCGTCGGGCATGCAGCACGCCCCTGCAACGCAAACATCGTCCTCGCATTGGGTTGCAGCCCCAGCGTAAATCCCCCCCAAAGTGTCCTCGCAAAACGTCTGATCCAGGTTGTCCAGGCAGCCTCCTGTGCTATTGCAGCAGGCGCCGACTGGATCAGGGCAAGTAATGTCTATGCAAGTCTCATTGGGAAAGTGGGTTAGACTCGGTCCATCACAATTGTTTGCCGGCACGTCGTCGGTGCATACTCCCAATTCGTCGCAACAAGCTCCATCAGGCTGAGGGCACGGATTGGGCGAACACTCAGTACCCGGTCCCCAGAACAACCCATCTAAGTCGATGCACTCGTCTTCGAAATTCAGCACGCAGTTACCGTTATCTTTGCAGCAGGCTCCTTCGATATTGCAGTCGGTGGGTGTATACGTCGCCCGAATGTTCCAGTCACCGGAAGGCCTGAACAGGCCTAGATCGCTGAATCGATGCCATCCCCCAGGGCATGCAAGCGGCCCACAACCAAGCTTGCAATAAAGCCAGTTCGCGGTGGGGAAATCCGGTACATTCGGCTCGGGGGTATCGGTCGTCGGAAACGCATTCCGTGCCGGATCGGGAGGGCAGCATTCTGCCGGTGTAATGCCCAAATCACAGGGCACCGTGGGCGGACTATTATGACTATCTACTCGAAAAACCACCGAAAACGTGTTCGATCCATTGTTTGGCACGAATATCTGCTCGGGATCGTTAGGGTCGACCATAAGCTGCACCACTACGCCCGCCGTGCCGGGCGGCATCGTGATGTGCGGTAAAATGTTACCGTCCGAGGAGAACTGCTGTACAAGTTGACCGGTATCGGGATTGCCCGCAAACACAATAACAGACCACTCGGTGACGGTTCCCTCGACGGTGCTGTCCTGCGCAAAAACCATCTCCATGCTGTCGATACGAATGGGAAAAGCGCCGGGATCCACCGTGTAAGTCACCCCGGCCATCTCGCCCTCAACGAAACCCGCCTGAAGCACGAACGAACCGCCATCGAAATTGGCCTCTGACAAAGTGATCGTTTCCGACGGACACTCACGCAATCCGGATACAACGCTCTCGCCGACTCCCGGACCAATGATGTCAGTCAACGGTATTGCCACGGGTATTTCGATAGATGTGCACCGATCGCATGAATCTCCACGCTCAAGCGGGGTGACAGAAACCCGTGGCGTGGGTGAGGCGGCTAAAACGCTACATGCTGACAACGTCATCACAGCGCACAACAGCGCGACTTTCGACCTGAACGGACAAAACGCAAACATCTTGATCTCCTCCCATTTCCGGAAATGTGTGCTTCCATCCCGAGCTAGAGTAGTTTCGGTCTTAACATGGCTTGCAACCGTGCGCATTCGATATGCCGAATTCACGAATGCGGACGCCACAAATGATGGGAATTTTCTCCTATCCGCTGGCGAATTCATCACCAAATATGTCTTTCAGTGCAAATCACGTCATCAGACGCTACCCTCAGCTAGAGTAAGCTCTAGCCAGAAGTAGCGCCCAGCACCGTGTTTAGTACTACCGGAAAGTCGGCATTGAACGCTACTTTTGGGTTGAAACTGCTATAGAACTTATTCTAGTTCATTCTTGCAACGTTAATTTCATATTTCAAGACAGATCGAGAAACAGGCCTGAGATGAGCTTGAATTACCGCGTCCCCATTTCGCCCACAATTTCCTCCAGTAAGTCTTTAATCGTAATGATGCCAAGAATAAGACCCGCACGATCAGTCACGATACCCAGTGCGTGCCCGCTGTGTTGTATTTTTTTCAAGGCCGATGCAACAGGAATGTGGGCAGAGAACTGGACTACCGGACGAAGCTTGTCCGCGACGGTCCCCCAATCGTCCGCAGCCAAGAGTTGGTCGAGCTTGATCGAGCCGATAATCCGCCTGGGATGTCGGTCGAAGACGGGTACATGCCGATGATCGGAACGCCTCGCGAGCGAGAGCAGTTCCTTTCGCGTCGCGGTCGCCGAGATCGTGGTGACGCGATTGCGAGGAATCATCGCGACGTGCAGTGGTGTTTCTGCGAGATTCAAAACACGCTCGATCAGGTCGGATTGCTCCTGCCCAACCTCCTCGCTTACAAGCGCTTCACGCAAAAGTCTGGAGACACGGCGTTTAGCGTCGAACGGCATGTTTTCCTCTTTTACGGCTCCCATCATCCGCGATACGAAGCGCGCCAATGACTTGAGCACGAATACTGCCCCGATGTTTCGCAGGATGAATCCCGATCCTGAGACGACAGCACTATGCCTCAACATCAACAGATTCGGATTGCGCCGAAACAGGTTCTTTGGCGTCACTTCGCCGAATACAAACACCAGGGGTGTAAGAATGGCGACAGTGACGATTTCGGCACTGTTTTCGCCAAGACCTAGCTGGTTCGCGAATAGCGCCGCCGCAGCTCCTGTCGTGATGTAATTCATCAGGTTCGTGCCGATCAGTGTTACTGAAAGCGTCGCCTGTTCATCTTCGAACAGTTGTCGAAGACGTTGTGATTGCACATCGCCACGATCAGCATCCAGCTGAACACGCAATCGATTCACGCAATACAAGCCCGTTTCTGAACCCGAAAAGATCGCGGAGAAATAGAGGCCTAAAAGCACGAGAAACAGGGGCAAGAGCCAACTCATGCCTCACCTTCCTTGTTCTCGTCACTGTCGACGAAATTCCCGAGATGAAGAATCACGCTTTCGATACGCCGCCCCCGTACGCGTTCGATGGTCAGCGTCAGATTCGCAACGGTTACGACATTTCCCACTGCCGGCATTTTCCCCAACTTGGCCAGTATGAAGCCCGCAAGTGTATCGATACTAGGTCCGACCTCACGAACCTGGAACAATTCCGACCATACGCGAATGCTCAAGTCCCCAGCCAGGCGATAGGTATGGTCATCGATCTTCTCCGTTGCGGGCATGTCCGGCTCGGCGTCGTATTCTTCAAATCTGCCAACAAGGTACTCCATAACATCCCGAAAGGTGACTAATCCGGTCGTTCCTCCGTACTCATCAACGACGATCGCAAGACGCAGATGTCCCTCGCGGAAATGGTGAATCAGTTTTCCCAAGCGAATTTGTTCGGGCACGTAATGAACAGGCTGCAGCAACTGATGCAACGCTCTATTGGGATAAACGTGAAGCGAACGCACGTACAACACACCGTGAATATCATCCAGATCCTTGCCACGGACCGGAAACTGACGCATCGGCAATTCACGCAGACGCGTTCGAAGTTCATCCGGAGATTCATTCAATCGCACGCTTTCAATATCTACGCGAGGGGTCATCACTTCGCGCACCGAAGCATCCCCCAGCGTGATAATCGCCTGCAACATCTGGTTTTCTAGCGATGTGATGACGCCCTGCCTAGCGGATTGATCTACAAGAAGCTTGAGTTCGTCGCTCGATACTTCGTCGGTCGCGCCGTGGCTTGTCGCCAATAGTCTGGTTGCCGGTTCAACCAGAAAAACACCCAATACCCAAAGAATAGGACCCAAGACAAATTGCAGCGTCGAGATCAACGACCCGGCAAACGGACTCAGCACTCGCGCGTTGTTGAACGCCACGGCCTTGGGAATCATCTCTCCTATAATGATAACCGCAAACAGAATGACCACACCGCCGAACGCAGCCAATGTGGCGCTCGCCTGTTCAACGTCTCGAAGGAACAGGTAAGAGGTTGCGAAGATACCAACGTTAACCGCCGTGTTGGTCAACAAAACGGTAAGCAAAACACGCTTCGGATGAAGCATCAGGCGGTAAACGTTGCGGTGCAGGCGTAGCTCGGAGTTTTTGAACCGACCAAGTGTGAGACGGCCCAGGCCAAAAAGCGCCGTCTCCGAACCCGAAGCGATTCCCGAACAGACCAAAAGCACAACAAGAATGAGTAGTGACAACCAGTCCAACAAACAACCCCGGCAAGACTTTGCTGCAATGAATGGTCAGCGTAACACCGTACGTGAACTGTCCGACCAGCACTTCAAACGTCCCACGTTCAGCCCAAACCGTCAAGAAACGGCATGGGATCCGTGCACCGAGTGATCACTATTTTCTACAATAACATGAGCCCACCTTCTAAGGCGGGCTCGTGCATTCTGCCAACTGACTGACATCAAAATCACCGAAAACGCTCGATGTGCTGTGACACGATCGCACTAAGACGTCGAATCATCTCGCAATCTGGCTTTGTCGAGCGCGTTGGTGATCAATTCGAGCATGCGAGAATCCGCCGCATCGCGAGCGTATTTCTGGCCGTCTTCAAGAATATTTTGAGCAGGTTGGAACTGCCCGCTTCGCCGATATGCCTCACCGAGATGATAATACAAAAACACTGCATCCGGGCGAACTTGCAAGCCACGATTCAGCACGCCGATCGCCTCTTTGTAGCGTCCCAATTGTACGTATGCCCATCCCAACGTATCCAATATATTTGCCTGTTCCGCTCCGCCCAGTGACGTAGAAATCGCCACAGCACGCCTCGCGTAAGGCAACGCTTTTTCATGCTCGCCCATCATATCGGACAGCAAGTAAGACAGATTGTTCAAAGTGAGGTAGTCATTCGGATCGATCGACAACGCCTCTTCATAAGCAATGCGAGACTCGCGATAGCGGCCGAGGCTTTGTAAGATTTCCCCTTTCTCGGACAACAAACGAGCCCGTTCTTGGCTTGTGGGGGATGTCGACTGAATCAGGCTTTCCGCCAGGCTCATCGCGTCTTCGTGATCTCCATCCAGGTAGGCAAGCAGCATGCTGATGCGATCATTTGCACGCGCAAGCCCGGGATCGGTGACGGAGCGACTAAACAGTTCACGTACATCTTGCCCCCCGAACACGCCACTGGCAATCGTGCGAATCACAAGGCGGCCCATGCTCTGTTCTTCGATCACGGTTCGCATCGCTCGACGGAATTCTGTCACTGCCGCTTCCGTTTGATCTCCACGCGCCAACAGTGCGGCGTACGCGATCTGTAGCGGTGCCATCTTCGAATCATCGCGGGCCGGCGTTACTTGCGATCGAACGTTCTCATAATACGCAACCCCCTGCGAAAAGGCATTTAGCCTAAGGAACAAATTCAATATGCGAAGCACGCTGGACGGCGAATAGTTACTGTGTCTAACTCCCACATCAAAATCTCGCACAGCGCTTTGAGGATTTCCAAGCTCGACCGCGATTTCTCCGCGGAGGAAATGCCACTTCGGGTTGGATTGTGCACCTTCGGTATTGATGCGCGAGGTCAAGATCTGCTGCGCCTCGCTCATTCGCTCTTTACGCATGTAAACTCGAACCAACTGCTCTGCTACGGTGGGAGACGCCGGATGACGGTCGTGCAAAATTTGCAGCACACGCAATGACTCGTTTTCCTTGCCATCAAGATAGTACAAGTTTGCCAACGTCAACTGCGGCTCCAGATTCAGCGAATCCGGCACACGTTCGCGCAGGTACTCCAGATCCGTAATGGCCGAGGTACGATCGCCGACCGTTCTGTAGTAAAGAGCGCGTTGAAAGCGAGCAAAGGCATTGTTTGGTTTCTCATCCAGAAATCGCGTCAATGCTTCGATCGCCTCGAAAATCTCACCACGACGCGACAACAGTTCGCTTTCCCAGTAAAGCCGTCTCTCGTCGTTGGGAAATTCGTTTGCAAATTCCTTGATGCGCTGTTCGGCTAACTCCAGATCATTCATTTGATCGTGGAGCAGGCACCCGATACGGCCTGACATTGTTTGAGCGAGCCGTGGAGAGTTCTCCAACCGCGCCCTGGAGACCGCCTTGTCGTACCACGGCAACGCGTGTCCGGGATTGCCCGATCTAAAATACAAATCCCCCAAACTGCGCGTAACCTCGAACGTCTCAGCCACATCTGCCGCATTGAGAAGTGTTCGCTCCATTTGTGCGAGTTGACCAGTCCGACGGAAGAAAGCAGCCGTCGCAATCATCGCGTTGGCTCGCTTCTCGGGAGTCGGTCTGGACTGCGAAAACTCGGTAAGCACCGACAGTGCCTCCTCGGACCGACCGTTGTCCGAATAGAAATCACTCAAAGCAACAGCCACACCCTGATTATCCGGGAAAATATCCAGCAGCATCCGCAAGTATTTCTCGGTTCGCTCCGCGTCGTTAACTTGACGAGATAATGCCGCAAGCCGGCGAAGGTTTTCGACGTAACGCCTTGCAGCCGCAGATTCAGCTTCATTCTCCGAGTCAAGTTGCTGGCGAACCTGTTCACTCGATAACGTCTCTGCTGCGAGT
>JANQHN010000121.1 GCA_028282665.1 Phycisphaerae bacterium
CATCATCAGAAACACGGCAAATAGAGTTAGGCTGCTCTTCATTTGATTCTCCTCCAATAATTAGTCCGTTCGTTGTAGATTGGCCCTCACGGGCGACCAGGCACGTGAGGGAGCAGCCATGACGGTGACTCTTGCCGTTCGCGTGCTCGTGAAAGTCACGGTCGCCACGACAGTCACGTCGCCGCCGATATCACGGTACGAGTCTTCAAGAGAGATTTGCGCGCGGCAATCCCGGCTTGGTGAACCGAAGAAATGCAACTCAGGCACCACCGCCGAACCGCAGTTCACACGGTTGCCGTTGTCGAAACACGACCCGCCATTCGAAGAGAACGATCGTAGCGTTCGAATCGACAAACGAAGGTCGCCGATTGCCGGAAAAACGGTCAACAAGCCATCATGCCCGTCACGATCATCGCCGGTTAGTTCCCAATAGCCTTCGTAAGCATCAAAGACAGGTCCTACGGCCAGTCTTTATAACCGGTATGTCTCACCTACCGAAATTGCCAAGGTGATTGACGCCCTCCCGAATGCCGAATGGCGCCTCTGGTTTGGACTCGCTTGCTACGCCGGTCTTCGTTCGCCAAGCGAAACGCATCAATTGACATGGGCTGATGTCAGTTTCGACACGAACAAACTCACCGTACGATCCCCGAAGACTGAGGGGCATTCCGGCAAGGCGATGAGAATCGTGCCGATCCGCGCGGAATTAACGACGCTGCTTCACGAGCGACTTGAGACAGCCTATGAGGGCGAGGAACAACTCTTGGCGCCGCGTAGTGAGAGACTGACCTACAACACATTCCGTGATGCCTGTGCCCGGGCTGGAGTCGAACCGTGGGAACGGCTATGGCAAACGCAACGATCAAGCTGTGAGCGGGACTGGCTAAATCAAGGATTACCCTCTTATGCCGTAGCGCGATGGATGGGGCACTCGGAAAGAGTCTCTCAAAAGCACTATACCACGGGCATCCCAGACGAACTCTACGCTCGCGCGACCAGAGGCGCGCCACTGCAGGCGCCACTGCAAATCCCTGCAAGCAAGCGAGATGGAGCGCAGCTCGATGCAGAGCAAAAACCGCGAAAAGGCCATAACACTCGTCATTGCAACAACTTGCATCGCCGTAGCGATTCGGTGCAAGACGATGCGAAAATGCAGCCAAACTGGAGGCGGGGGGAATCGAACCCCCGTCCCGAGACGGGTCCGGGCAAGCTTCTACGTGCATAGTCCGTGGTTTGAATCTCGGGTCGATGGACGCCCACGAACAGGCTTCCATTTCCCCCAGCCCGACTTTTGTTTTGCCGCCACCCGGCCAGGCGTCGGTCGGCGACTAGCCCGCTATCGTCGTCGAACCGGAATAGCAGGCGTCTTCCGGTCGACGGGCCACGTTATTTACGCAGCCATGGCGTAATTATATTCGCCATGTAAGGTTTTTACCGGATGATTAACGAGGCCAACCGGTGTCCTCGACACGCCACTTGTCCTTCCTCTCGCCCGGTCGAATCCAATCGCCCCCCGGAACGAAATATCCATCGAATTCGATACTGTATCCGCGTTGATTTGTCATATGCTTGACGAAAAACACTCCATTTTTCCAAAGAGATAGCGATAATACGCGCGGATTTAGTGACAATCAAGTAACTTCATAGCTTAAGCCTAAGAATCGTAATTCCTTCACGACGCCTAGGAGGCTATCCCAGAACCTTTCGGAGTAGCAGGAATGTGTATCCAAAGTGTAAGAATCCTTGGAACAGCTTTGTGGACTTCTCCCAACGAATGCACAGGCGCCTGAAATTTTGAAACCATGAAATCGTCCGCTCGACGATGAACCGCCTTTTGTAACGCCTTAGTTTTCGACCGTCCTGCACCGGCTTCTTCTTGCGCTTCCCGTGATGCGGCGCGATCATCTCGATGCCTACATCGCCCACCGCCTCATCCAGGTCATACGCCTTGTCGCCGATGATCCGTTCCAGGTTCTCATCCGTCAGCATGAACTCGAACAAACCCTGGATCAGCTTCGTTTGCGGTCCTACACAAGCTTCCCGGCTTTACGCGTGATCATCTCGAACACGCCGGCGCCGGTCCATTTCTGAAACCAGCGATGCACGGCGCTCTTCGAGCCAAAACGTTTGGGTAGGTCCTTCCACTTGGTGCCGTTGTCCAAGATCCAGAAAATGCCCTCGATCACCTTTCGCTTGTCAGCGGGAAGACGGCCGCCTTTAGGATGTCGCGGAGCGCCAGGGATCACCGACTCCAGCCAACCTAACGGCTCTTTAGTAAGGTTCAGTATAGTACATGAATATATGCTAAACTCGCTAAAAACACGGCTTAGAGATAAGTTCTAGACTCACCCCTGCTTTGCTCGTAAGCTATCTTTTGGGGGGAACAGCATGATCATCAAGCAATCCACTAATTCGAAAGATGTTTCAACTTGCGAAGGAAATACCTGTTCACCAATCGAACAGAGACTTTTGGCAGGCAGCGCACCACACTGGCACGAACGTGCAGCCGAAAGACTATTCAGGCCGTTAGGCAAGTTTCTGGATTACGGTTGTGGTACAGGTATATTGCTTGAGCAATTGGCAGGAAAATATGAGAGAGGCTGTGGCGTTGACGTCAAGGAATCCTCGCTCGAACAGGCCCGTGGAAAGTGCCCAGATTGCGAGTTCAAGCTCATCACTAAGGATGGGAGTACCAGTTACCCTGACGCAACCTTTGACACCATCGCTTTAGTTGAAGTCATCGAACACGTTCCTGATGAGGCCGCTACGTTACGAGAAATCGCTCGCTTACTCAAACCGGGCGGGCGGCTCGTCTTGACGACACCTCACGCCGGCCTGCTCACATTCCTCGACAGTGGCAACTTCAAATTCATCTTTCCGCGTCTGCATCAATTGATTCACCGGCTATTGATCAGAGACAAAAAGTACTACCAACAGCGCTTCGAAGAATCGTCGAAAGTTGGACTCATTGGCGACGTCACGGTCAGTACAGACCGTCGGACTTGGCATCGCCATTACAAAATCAAGAAGCTGGCTTCATACGCCCCCCCAGAACTGCAACTAACGGATGCAACGGTGTACTTTCCAGGCATGAGGGCGTTTCTGTTGTTGCAAGTGATTATGCGTGTTATTACTTTCGGCCGATTTCGTAAACTTCCACCGCCGCTCAGTTTCATTCAACGTCGCGCAAGCCTGATCCGCTCACGATTGGGCGATCAATTGGTTGCCGAGTTTGTTCGCGTATAGCATTCCTGCCTTTAGGCAACCATACACGCTTTACCTAGTTAACGCCCAAGGCGCAACATTGCCGAAACCTTTGACTTGTTTCATCGCAAGAAAAGTACATAGCAAACCGCGAAATCATCGTTATCGACCGGCAGAATAACTATTTTTTGACGGTATCGGTCGCTGGCTGTTGTGGAAATCCCAAGCTAAACACAATTCGTCTTATCGCTGCCGCGCGGGACAGTAAAAGAATGCTCTACGTGCATCGGCCACTAAGTACGAGATTTTTGCGCAAAGGAGTACTTTGAAGGCAATCATTCGTACAACGACAAGCATTCATCTCTCAGCACGCCTTCAAGCACTTCAACCAACGCAGGTGATTTTTCAATGATTTCTCTTGCGGAAATCGCAATGCGTGACTTTCCCAAAGCGCGCGTTTCCTCGATGGATGCGCCGAAGACGATCGTGGTCAAGTTCGCCCATACCACCAAAGACGAGCACATAGGACAAGGCTCGCAAGTCGAGATCAGAACGGCCCCGCTAAGATCAGAATCACCAAGAATTCGACAAGCCTGCCGGATCGCGTTTACCTCCGCGTGAAGGCTCGGATCGCCCTCGCCGGAGGCTGTATCGTGTGCTTGGGCGATGATCCTGCCGTCAAATGCAACGACAGCGCCATATCCCTTGTTGCCCGTCGCGCGTGACTGTTTAGCTTCGGCGATGGCAACTTGCATCCACGATTCGAAATCGACTCGAACGATCCATTCCTCGCAAAACGGTTCTACGGGTCTGATCTTGTGGTAACTCCGATGGAATCGAAGTTCGGGATCAAGCGCAGAAAAAAAGGCTTGTGTTGACTTGTCGTAGGCTTTGCGGCACACCTTTTGCGTGTCCATTCTCAGTTGAATGCACGCTTCCAATGTCGGGCACGGATTAACCGATCGCCACACGATCCTGTCATCACTCTCTAAAGCAACGGGAACCGTGTCGAGGTCGAGTCCCAAGTACTCTTCGAAGAACAGTTCGTACGCCTGCCTCGGCGTGGGGGGTTGCCGGCCGAATCGGCCTCTTACACCTTCCACCCACATCGCGCGTTTGGACGCCACCATCAACTCAATTTCATGAAGCGATGCGGTTTGCAGTTTTTCTACCTGCCGTATTACGTCAAACTCGTACGTATTCATGGAAGTCAACTCCATTGAAAAAACGACGAGCAAAAAACTCAATCGCCATTAGCAACCTGCTTCAAATTTTATTTGTGGTCTACCATGGATTTGTGCCACGAAGAATTCCCGGAACACTAAACACTTTTAGTGAGCCACCGAGAATTCCTCTCAAACGAACTGCGGTTTTGCCCGGTATGTATGTACCGATAACAAAATGTCAAGGATTCGATTTCTAACGAAATTGTACCGCAAGATCGCTGGATTACCCCAGGCTTTTCACGTAATTTGGAATGTTTAGCGTGTTCGTCGTTAAGCTAGTCGATCGCGGAACCGGTTCAGATCGTATTCCCTTTCGGCTCCAAAAGGATTTATGTATGCATAGAAAAGTTTTTTTACGTCCTGGCATACTCTCGATATTGTGGCTATTGACTTTTTTGCCCATGTTCAGCGTCATCGAAGGTGCGATCATTTGGGTTGACGATGACAGCCAGCATGATCCCGGACCGGGTGATCCATTGGTAAGCGATCCCGCCGAAGACGGGTCAGCCGAGCACCCGTTTGACGCAATCCAGGAAGCGATAAATGTAGCGTTAGTCGGTGACGAGGTCGTGCTCCGCGACGGCACGTATACCGGTGACGGCAACCGCGACCTTGATTACATCGGCAAAGCGATTGCGGTGCGCAGCGAAAGCGGAAAACCATCCACATGCACCATTGATTGTCAGGGTAACAGCGGTGCCCCCCATCGCGGCTTCTATTTCCATTCGGGAGAGACCTCGGAGGCTGTTGTTTTCGGGCTAACAATCGCCAATGGCTATGCGAACGGTTCCAGCCCGGCTGGAGCGTATGGAGGGGGCATCCTCTGTGTTGCAAGTAGTCCGACCGTTGCAAATTGCACGTTTAAGGACAACAAAGTCTGGGCGGCCCCTTCGGTTGGGGGAGGCATCAGTTGCATCAACTCGGCTGCGACGATTCGCAACTGCCGGTTCACCGAGAACAAATCAATTAGAGGCGATTCCATCTCCTTCCACGAAGGCGATGAGTCGACCGTCGTCAATTGTACGATAGGCGACGATGAAGCCCGGCGCGAAATCTACAGCGAAGACAGCACGCCTACGCTCACCAATACGGTCATATGGAGTCTCCACGAGAACTCGCTGTACTTCACGGGAACTGCACCCACGATTCGGTATTGTGCCATTCGAGGTGGCTGGCCGGGCGAGGGGAACTTGAATGTCGATCCACTACTGACGCCCGATGGGCACCTGACCGCAAGTTCTACTTGTCGCGACAGTGGTGACCCTCTCGGCTCGCACGCGGGGCAGGCGGATATTGATGGCGAATCGCGTTCGGCTGATGCGGGTGTGGATATGGGAGCAGATGAGTTCCATGACATCGACAATGACGGATTGCCCGATTGGTGGGAAGTCAGACACTTCGGTAATCCGCAGGCCGGCTTACCAGACGGCAACGACGACGACGATCAGCGAACAAACCTTGAAGAGTACGCGATCGGCACCGATCCGCACTTAGCCCCCGTCACGTACTATGTCGCACCTGACGGCAATGACACTTGGGATGGCCTATTGCCTACGTGGGACGGCGCCAGTGGACCGAAGGCGACGATACAGGCGGCGCTGAATGCCACGCACCCAAACGAAGGTGACGAAGTTATCCTCGCTGATGGAACCTACACCGGCGACGGCAACCGCGACATTGACTACCATGGTCACGCTGTGACAGTCCGATCTGCCAGCGGCAACCCTGAAACATGCATCATCGACGCACAAGGCAGCGAGGCTGAACCGCACCGCGGTTTCTACTTTCATTCCGGGGAGCGCGAAAGAAGCCGCCTCTTCGGAGTAACCATCACAGGCGGGTACGCTCATAGCCCCAATTCCTCTTACAGCCACGGTGGTGGAGTGTATTGCTATGACGGCGCTCCTACGATCGAAAACTGCATCATACGCAACTGCGTAGCAGCAAATGAGGTTGGATACGGTGGTGGAGCGAATGGCGGTGAAGCGACATTCGTGAATTGTGTGTTCGAAGGCAACGAAGCCAGCCGAGGTGGAGGATGCTATCAAGGCATTTTGATTGATTGTAAGATTCGCCGCAATTTCGCGCTCTGGGGTGGGGGAGTGATGAACGGTGACCTTCGTGGATGCGAGGTCGCTGAAAACGTGGCCGTGAGTGGTGGTGGAGTCGCGGTCGCCGGAAACTGCCGTGTGATCGAATGTGAAATTCGCGGCAACCGTGCGGAGGCGCAAGGCGGCGGTGTTCACTGCTGGTGGGGTGATTTGGACATTCAAGACTGCAAGATCCTGGATAATGTTACAGTTAACGGAGCAGGTGGAGTTCACTGCAATATGCATACTTCAGATTTGGCCAGGATGCTCAGATGTGAAATCGTAGGCAATAAAAGCGAAAAGCTATCCTGGGGTGTAGGAGCGGCTTATTTTCAAGGTGGCGAGTCCATTATCACAGATTGCAGAATCGCGCGCAATGGTTGCTCTTATGGGATTAGTATATGGGCTAGCAACACCACGATTCGCAATTGTCTGGTGATGGACAACCAGCGTGCCGGCGCATATGCCGAAGATAGCAATACCTCCTGGATCAACTGTACGATTACCGGAAACCACCATGCCGGCATCTTGCTGGATGGAGGATCATCCACGCTGAGGAACTGTATAGTTTTCGATAATCGGTTTGCCGCCTTGGACCCCCATGACGGAGAATATTCGGTAACATATTCTAACATCGAAGGCGGTTGGTCCGGCGAGGGCAACCTCGATGTTGACCCCCTGCTGACCGCCGCCGGTCGCCTGCTCGCTGGCTCTCCTTGCCGCGACATGGGAGCCCCCAATGGCGATTATGAGGATCTCGCTGATGTCGACGGTGAACCGCGCCTCCACGGCAGTGCCGTAGATATAGGTGCTGATGAATTCAGCGATACGGATAGCGACGCCCTTCCAGATTTTTTCGAACTTCACCACTTTGGTGATCCGGTATCAGCTGCCCCTCACGACAACCCCGATAGTGACCAACGCGACAACCTCGCGGAATACGAAGCGGGGAGCGATCCTCAATTAGCAACAGTACGGTACTACGTGCATCCTGAGGGGAATGACACGTGGGATGGACTTTCGCTTTATTGGAATGGCGTAAACGGGCCGAAGGCAACGATTCAGGCAGCAATCAACCTGACAGATTTATGGGAGGGTGACGAAGTCGTTCTCGCCGACGGCTTGTATGTCGGTGATGGGAACCGCGATCTGTCTATGCACGGCCGGTCAACGATCGTACGATCCATGAATGGCGATCCCGAACGCTGTGTGATTGACGCTCAAGGCACGGAGGAGGACGCACACCGAGTCTTTCGCTTTGAGTGCGGTGAAACGCCTGCGAGCCAATTGCGCGGTCTGACCCTCCGCGGCGGATATGTGCCGGACGTAGACAACTACTACAATAGCGGGGGCGCCGTGTTTATTCATGGCAGCCATCCGTTTATCGGGCAATGTCGAATCGTAGACAACTACGCAGTGGAATCTGGAGGAGCCATCTTCTGCCTTCTCGGCGGTGTTGATCTATGCAACAGTGATCTGCGAGAAAACCAGTCCGACGAAGACGGCGGCGCCGTTTATGCACTGTCTGGATCGAAGTTGAAGGTGAATCGGTGTGTCTTTTCCGACAACGCAACGGGTGATGACGGCGGAGGTATTTACTTAGACCGCTCTGAGGCTGTACTGCGCAATAGTCTCTTCGTAAGCCATGACTCAGTAGCGGTAGATGCGGCAAACATTATTGCCGGTCACGAAATGCTGGTTGAGAACTGCACAATCATAGGCAACAGATGGGGGCTTAGTTTCTCTGATTACCTGACCGTACGTAATTCGATTATTCGCAACAACAAACTCGGCGACTTCTTCGCCCATTCCGATCGAGCAACCGTGACTTACTCCAACATCGGCGGCGGCTGGACGGGCGAGGGCAACATTGACGAAGAACCCGGATTCGTATCGGGCGGCTACTGGGACGACAACGGCACGCCGATCAACCCTTATGATGACATCTGGATTCCCGGTAATTACCACCTGGCTTCCACTTCACCATGCATCAACACTGGCGATCCGCAACTGGTTCCAACCGTGGGCGAAACGGACTTGGACGGTTATCTTCGCGTGTTGTGCAACAGGGTTGACTTGGGGGCCTTTGAATTCGGCATCGGCGATTACGATTGCAATCGAGCGGTGGATCTAGCAGACTTGTTGGGGTGGGATGACTGCATGACAGGCCCGGGCGGAAACGCCTATCCCGCCGTTTGCGCGTCGTTCGACTTCAACGCCGACAGTTACGTTGATCTGTTTGACTTTGCGGGCGTACAAAGAACCGTTCCGTAAGGAAACTCTCGCAAGAACCGTCCAGATAGGTTTCTTCGACCTGCCTGCATCAAAGCAGGAAGGTCGAAAAATAAGTCATCCCACCCGTCAATCCGAACCTACTCTTTAATGCGCTGCTTGATTTTTGCTTCGATCATGGCGTCCAGCGCCAGTCCCCGCAGGTCCGCCAGCTTGATCTCCTTCCCGTCTACCGTCGGGCAACGAACTCGGGAGCCCGTTCACCGATTTGAATGATGAAGAATCTCTCGATTTTGACGTCCGCGGTCTTGACGGTACCGACCGGCACCGTGATGTCTCGTTTGAACGAAATATCCCGTGGTCCCCGACCTCAGCCCTCATTTGCCACCGGAGGCATGCTCTTGAGGACGAATGATTTGCGCAGCTCGATCATCCGCCTGCCAGCCGCACTCCGGACAGCGCAACTCCGGCAGGCCATACATGTTGTAGTCGCACTCCGGACAGTGCCCCTGACGAAGTCGATCTTCTTCTGGCAAGTTAAACACGCGCTGTATTGCAAGGACCGCGGCAATGATGATTCCTAAAAAAAGGGCAAAACAGACGAAGCATAAAAATCCATGCCCAAACTTGCCAAAAAACGCAGCCCCATACAACGCTACCAGCATCAAAAATAGTGAAACAAATACAATTGAAATGACGGCAAGTGCCTTTTGCATAGTTTTCTATTAGCCGGCTGTCACCAGCCGTGCAACGGCCGGCGGCTTACAAGCCACTTTCTTAACTTCAGTAGATGGTCAACTAATCTTCCACTTCCTTTACCCGATTCACACCGGCCGCTTCGCGCAGGTCAGTCCAGGCTTGGCGGAGGCGGATACGGGCCAGCGCCAGATTGGCGTCGGCCGTGGTGTAATCGCGTTGAGTTTCGTTGAGGCGGTTAAGTGTTTCCTTGCCCGCAAGGTACGCAGCCTTGATCATGCGGCGGTTCTCGGCGGCGGTCTCAAGCGCTTCTTCCTGTAATCTGATTTCTTCTTGCGCGTCCCGCAAATCGATGACTGCTTGTTGAATTTGCGAGCGGACATTGAGCCTCAGTTTGCGGTAGTTCTCCTCCATCTCTCGTTTATTCGCAGTCGCTTCCAGAACTCGCCCGCGCCGCGCCCCGCCAGAAAAGAGCTCCCAGCGAAACTCGATCGACGCCCCCGCCGCTTGATCCTCCACCGAGTACTTCATGTTCGAGCTCTTGTCGTAGCCCCACGAGCTGCTCACGGCGATCACCGGATTGTACGAACCGCGCGCCGCTCGCACGCGTTCCCGCTCCGCCGCCACCATAGCATCAAACTGCCGCAGATCAGGCCTATTCGAAAGCGCCTTGACCATCCATTCCTCAATATTTACCCGTGTAAGATCGATTTCCGGCAGACCATTTAGCGCCGTAACTTCGAACTCATCCACCGAGACCGCGTCCGCAACTCCCATCAACTCCGCAAGTACTACCTTCGCCGTGTCGCGAATTCCGATCGCCTGCGTCACCTGCGCTTGCGCACTTAAAGCGCGGACACGGAAATTGTCCACATCCGCTTGAGTCACACGCCGTGCTTGCAGCAATTTTTCCGTCTCGTCAAGTTGTTCACGGCTAAATGCTTCATCCGCCAGAGCGACGCGAATCTGCTCCTTCGCGAGTTGAATGCGAAGGTAAGTGGATTCGATCGCACCGCGCAGTATGCGCTTTGAATCTTCATAGGAAAACCTCGCAGCTTTTTGCAGGTATTCGGATGCCTTCAAATTACCATCGCGCACAAAACCGTCGAATAAAGTCCAGGTCGTCGTAAAAGCACTGGAATGCTCGCTGAAGGATTCATGATTCCCACTCGCGTCCGAGCCGAACAGGGGTTGGCGCAGCGCTGTTAAGAGAGCCGTAATTGCGAGATTTTGTGGATCGCTTTCTACATCCGTGGGTATAGTCGGTGTCACCTGCCTTAAGGCATCAATACGGTTACGACTAGTCGGCGTGTGAAAAGTACGCGTGGAATTGTGGGTGAAGACCAGATTAGGGTAGTACCGTGATTCAGCCTGGATCACGCGTGCTCCCGCAGCGGCGAGTCGAGCGCGGGCGGCTCCCAAGTCCGGACTCGATTCCATGGCGGCACTCATCGCTTCCTCGAGCGTCAGTACCCCATCTTCGAACACAGCCAGTGGCTCGGCGAATCGGCGGGTTGTCAATACTTGCGCAAATCGGTCATTGCGAACGCGATCAAATTGTGCGACGAATCGGCCTGGCGCCTCGGCTACCGTGTATATAGAATTGTCTGAATTGTGACACGCTAGTAATAAATTGGCTGTGACCGATACTGCGATGATTAAGGCTGCGAATCTTAAATTCATGATTGTCGTATCCGTAACCCCGGAAAGGGTATCCGAAAAAACCACCTAAGAAGAAGTGGCGGACTGAGCGGACGGCGAGTGTTCAGTCAACATTTCCTGCGTGTATTCTTCCACGTCCTCCGGCAGCGGATAAGATCCGCCACGAAGCAGCCAGTGTGCAAACCGCCGCATATCGTTAACCAGCAGATAAAGCGACGGAACGATAAATAGCGTCAGCACAGTGGCGAACACAATACCAAACACCAGGGAAATCGCCATTGGCACAAGCGGGGCAGCCTGCGTGCTGCGCTCAAGCATCAGTGGCGCAAGCCCTGCTACAGTAGTGATTGACGTAAGCACCACGGCGCGAAAGCGTCGTTCCCCCGCTCCCGCAACCGCCTCCGCCACCGACTTACCCTCGCGAATCGACGTGTTGACTTGATCGAGCAGCACAAGCGAGTCATTAACCACCACACCCGACAACGCAACTACGCCGAATAAACTCATGAGCGTAACATCGAATCCCATGATGGCGTGGCCGAAAACCGCCCCGATAATGCCGAACGGCACCGCAATGAGAATGATGACCGGTTTGATGTATGACCGCAACATCCCTGCTAAAACCGCGTAAACGGCAAGCATCGCCATCTGGAAACCCGTCCACAGACTCGACAACGACATATCCATTTCGTCGCGATGCCCGCCAAAGGCCCAATACATATCATTGTAATCGTTGACCAATGTGGGCAGGTACTCACTCTCGAGTTCCTCGAAGACGCGCGTGGCATTGGCGACACGTTCATCGACATCGGCAAAGACGCGAACACGGCGCTTGCCATCTTGATGGCCTATCATGGCGAAACCCTGATCCCAGGCAACCTCGACCGCCTCTTCAAAAGGAATGCGCTGACCGGTCGGCAATTTGAAATGCTTCTGGTTAAGCTCGGTGATAGAGCGCCGTTCCTCCTCGCGATAGCGTACGCGAACGATCACTTCCTCTCGACCGCGCCGTAGTCGAACCGCCTCCCCTCCGTAAAAACCCTGGCGTAGCTGTCGGGCAACATCCTCAAGGGTAAGCCCAAGCGTCCTTGCGCTTGGTTTGAGCTTGACGCGCAACTCACGCTTACCGGGCAGCAAGTCGGAGTAAACATCAGTCACACCCGCATACGTACTGAGTTTTTCCGACAGTCGAGCTCTCGCATCATTCAGGTCTTCCAGGTTTGAACCCATGAAGCGAACCTCGATAGGCGCTTTCACCGGGCCTATCTCTTCGCGCTCGATGAAGTAGGCAATCGCATCGTGAACCTTACCGATTTTCTCACGCCACTTCTCGATGATGACCTGCTCATCAAAACCGCGCTTTTCCGCAGGCATGAGTTCGATGCGCACTTCGCAAAGATTGCTGCCACGTTCCGGCCAAAAGTCCGCAAATTCACCAACCACGGCGTAAGTATTTTTAACGAGTGGACCTTCAACCTCGGAGGCAAGTTCAGGATCATCATTTAGTGCAAGAGCAGCTAATTCCATCCGCTGTGCGGTATCCTCGCTCAGTGAAGCGGGTGTACCTTCCGGATAGCGAACGCGGGCCCGCAGAATAGCCCCTGTTTCCTTCGGGTAAAAGATGAACGAAACTCTGTCGCCCAAAACAAGCCCCACCACGAAAGCGAGCATGCCCAACGCTCCGGCAATCGTAACCAACCGATACCGCAACGAAAGCCGATAGACAGGCCTGTACCAGTATTCGACGACGTGATCGATTGCCTTTTCCAATCGCTTACGTAAAGCATTCACTCTTCGTTTGTATGAGTTGGATTCATTCACCTTGTGCCCCGCCAAGTGGGCAGGCAGAATACCGAACGCTTCGACCGCAGAAGCAAGAATGGCACCAATCACAACGACCGGCAGTACGCGAATCACGTTGCCCATCGCCCCTAAGATGAACAGCAATGGAATGAACGTCATGATCGTCGTCAGCGAAGAACCAAGCACAGGTACGGCAACCCCATTCGCACCATTGATCGAAGCTAATTGAGGTGCGTCACCAGCACGTCTGCGGTTGTGGATATTCTCGGCAATGACGATTGCATCGTCCACAATGATGCCCGAAACCATGATCAATGCAAACATACTAATCATGTTCAACGTTTCACCGCTAAACGCCATCACGATCAATGCGCCGCCAAATGCAACCGGAATCCCAATCGCAACCCAGAAAGCAGTGCGCATTTCCAAAAAAAGCGTCAGCGCGGCGAAGACCAAAATAATGCCCAGCAGGCCGTTGGATACCAACATCTGCACCCGATCTTCCACATGACGGGAACTGTCGGCCCAAAACGACATGGTTACGCGTTGCGGAAGAAAGCCCTGCTGACTTTCAACGTAGGTGCGAACCGCTCGTGCGATGGACGTGGTGTCCTCCTGCGGCGTTTTATACACGATGACCGAAAGCGCGGGCTTGCCGTTGAATCGGCCTCGAATCGTTTGCTCTTCGAAACCCTCGCGAATTTCTGCGATGTCACTTAGATGAACGACCGCGTTAGGCCGTTCGATAACTACGAGTTTTTCATATTCGGATGCGCGCAAACGACGCCCCGCAATACGTAACGATACTTCTTCCTCGGAAGTCCGAATTGTACCCGCGGAGAGCTCGAGGCTGCTGCGGGCAATTGCGGCCATGACTTGATCGAACGTAAGGTTATAAGCTTGTAACGACTCTTCCGAAAGCTCGACGATTATTTCGTCATCGCGAACGCCCGAAATCGCGACCTGTGAAACCTCGGGCATGGCAAGCAAGTCTGTTTTCGTCTTCTTTGCAACACGTTTCAAGGCACGTTCCGAGACGTCACCTGAAATCGCAATACTGATGACCTCACCACGCACGATCAGTTCGCGGATGATCGGCTTTTCTGCATCGGGCGGCAGGCGATGACTGATCTGATCGACTTCGTTACGAACCTCCTTTATCACCTCGTCCACATCTACGCCACGCGTATTCAATGTCAGCCACACGCTGGAAAAATCATCGCTGGAGTGAGAAGAAACCTGCCGAACCCCGCCGATTCCTTCCACAGCCTCTTCGACGGGAATCGTGATGGCACGTTCGACATCTACAGTGGCAGCGCCAGGCCATGCAATGACAATCTCGACGTGATCGACGGAGAACTCCGGGTAGGCCTCCTGCACCATATCGCGCGCAGCGAAGTACCCGCCAGCCAAGGCACACACCATAATGAGGTTGGCGAGTACGGGATTGCGAACGCCAGCCGCGATGAATTCGCGGAGAAAGCGCATGATACTAATTCCCGGTTACAGGGACCGCCTGGCTAACGAATGAACGGCTTCCACTCGGCCGTCGCACTGGGTGTGCGGCGAGGATGATCTTCGAACTGCCAAGCCGCATGGGCACAGCGTCCGAAGCCGACACAACGCGGGTATCGCGGAGGACAACTCGCTCTCCCTCAATCGGATCGGTCAGCGGAGAAACGATCACACGTTCGCCAGCTAATAGTTCGCACGCCTCCTGCCCTGCGTATTTGTCGTGACTAACCAACACGCCTGATTCCAGAGAACGAAGCATCGGCACGCCACGCCGCGCAAGCACACCCGTCTTCGGATCGCCGTCTCTATCGTCCTCGAAGATATAAACGCATTCGTTGTCGTAAATCGCGTGCCGCGGCACGACCATCGCATCTCGCAGCCCCCTGCCAGGAAGCTCAGCACGACAGTACATCCCAATGGCAAGAGACATTTCGTCAGTCTCTTCGTTATTGGGACGCGCAGTCATATCAATTTGTCGCACTTCGACGACCATTTTCGCAGTACGCGTTGCTTCATCAACGCGTTCGAATCGGGTGATGTAACCACGCCAAGCAAAAGTCTGACCGCGCAGCGTCGTCCTAATGACGACTTCGGCGGGCTCTCCGTCAAGTTGTTCCAGGCTTGCCGGTTTCGCCGCCTCATCCAGCCAACTGATGTCGCGTGGATCGATGCCCACACTAATTTCGAATGCACTCATGTCCGTAAGCGTCGCGATGGAGAAATGTGCAGTCACCACTTGGGCAGTGAACGCCGACGACGATTCGACACGGGCCTCGAAGGGGCAATAGATCTTGGTCTGCCGCAAATTGTATTTAGCTTGATCCAGTCGAGCTTTGGAAGCACCGAGTTGCGCCTCCGTTTCCCCGATCAGATGAGGAATCAAATCGACGCGACTTTGAAGTTGCAACACGACATCTTGCTGCTTGAGGTATCTCTCCTCATCGGCTGCGACAGTCTGCGACGTGCCCACGCCTTCATTCTCGAACAGCTCCTTGGTCGCGAGGAAATTTTCCTTCTCAATCTCGAGGATACGTTTCGCTACTTCGATGCGAACAACCAGTGTTTCCTTTTCCTGTTTGTGCCGCGCAATGACACCTTCGAGATGACGAACTTCGGCATCCGCTTGCGCGACCTGCGCAGTGTAAATGGTCGGATCGATCTCGAAGAGCAACTCCCCCTTTTGAATGACCCGTCCCGCTAGCATGTCTTCGTGAACGTAAATCAACTCTCCCGTCACCTGCGGGACAATATTGACCTGGTGCTTGGGTCTGACCGTGCCGTAACCGACAACGGGCCAGCTACCGTCCACGCCGGTCACAGGCCTGGCAAGTACCTCCAACGCCTTCGTTGAGACACGAACACTCTTAGGCTTGGGCTTGGTTGAAACGAGGTAGTACGCGCTACCTGCACCCGAAACCAAGCAGACCATCGCTAGACCCACACCGACTACACGGCGTGTATTTTCAAGTGAAATACCCATGAATTCTTCTAAACCAGATCCAAAGTCGCCGCTTGCCTCGATGCCGCGCCAACCACATCAATGAAGCGAGGCCTATTCAATCAACACCTGCCCCGATGGGGCCGGATGGGCAACCCACATGTTGGAAGCGAGTTTCCCATTGATCATCGCGTAATTGTCTGTGTGAGATTCACAATGTCAAACCTTTTCCGGGTGAAATGAACAGACAGCACTGAAAATACCGGCTTTATTCGAAGAGATGCGGTATCCAGCCTCGATCCATATCTTAAATCCACAACCTACAGGTCCACACCGAACGGCCTTTACAAGGGAAAAACGACCTGCTCCTCGTCATGAAATCCTTATGTATGGGTTTATCACATCTCAAATCCGGCCAAAAATGCCGATTTTATCGGCTGCGCTGGCGATGGAACTCAATGAAATACGGCAAAATGGCATCCGCACCCAAGTGCCTAACTAACTCACGAGCAGACCTGGATCGACAAGCGTACCCCTTCGGATCAGCCACTGCCGACACGCATCGATCCGCAAGGGTTGGCAAGTCCGCGCGGTCCAGGATTTCGATGCCCGGTTCGCTCGTCCCCTCAACTTGTGAAACGAAACCCGTACACTTGAGCACGATCGCAGGCAAACCCGTCGCCATCGCCTCCACCAACGACAAACCAAATGTTTCGTTTTCGGAGAGCTGGATGAAAACATCCGCCTGTTGAAACGCGGCGAGCAACTCCTCACCGTGCAAAAAACCTGTCACCCTCGCGCCGTACGTACGCTGCAGTTCTCCCGCAAAGGGCCCATCCCCCACGAACACCAGATCGATCCGGTCGTCATGCCCCAGATAATCACATACCAGATCCAAATTCTTCTCACTTGCGAGTCGCCCGACCACAACCGCTAGCACGCGCCCTGTCCGGTGGTACCTAGCTCGAAAAGCTCCATTCCGATCAGGCGCGGGCTTGAAACGATTTAAGTCGATCGGGTTGGCGATAACGGCGATCTCCCGCCCGAAGAATGTCTTAACGGACGCACCCGCCGATTCACTCGGCACACACATCGCGTCGCATTGCCCGTAAGTCCACACATCCAATTGTCGCGCAACACCGGTATAAAGTCGCGCCCCCAGTTCACCGGCAATCCTTCGGCCATACGTCGGCGCGATACTCCCCAGGTCCGTGTGGTACGAACCAACACTCTTAAGTCTCAATCGCTTTGCAACGCGGGCACCTGTAAAACCCAGTGGACCCGATGTCGCGATGTGAATCACTTTGGGACCGGGCAACTCACCAACCACCTGAGATAATCGAGACACGCTGTAATAACCAAGAATCAAATCGCGGTAGAACGGATTGTGCGTGGGAATTTTCGGACGAATGGGAATGATGTCGTTTGGAAGTTGCGAGCAATCCGTTCGGCGATGCCGCGGGCAAATTACGACCAACCGTGCATCAGTATTCGCTCGGGACCATTCCAACAGGGTTCGAAAATATGAACCCACGCCGTTGGTCTCAAGAAACGTGTCTGTGAACACAACAAGATGGAAGGACGGTCGCTTCATCGAGCAGGGATAGTATCGAACAAGTCGTCCAAACTCCAGCGCCTTACTCCGTCGCGTTCCCCTTCCACACGGCGCAAGCACCCCACTAACCAATGATGAGCCTTCTACGCTTGACGTAATCCCAAACGACAAACCGATCCAATTCGCCTCCCGACACGAACAAAACTCGTCCGGATGTGGTCTCCGCAAGTTGATGTGCAAACTGCACATCTTCCGAACTTTGCGACCACGTATGTAACAAAAAAATGTTGATTACAATGCCCGCCTCCTTACACATCAGCCCTTCGCGCTTCGTCGCGTCTGCAGTGCGCGGATGCGGTGGATACAGCATGTATAAGTGTTGGTCTTCAAAATGTGCAGTCGGTAGACCATCTGTGATCAGAATAATCTGCCGGTTAGGTGTATCCTGAACCTCCAACACCCGTTTGGCCACCCGCAAACCGTGTTGGATATTCGTGAAGTGTGGTGGAATCAAACTGGTCGAAAGATCCGGATCGCTCATGTCCGCCATCAGGCGTACCACCGGCTCACGAATCGTCACCGGCTTGGGCATAAGCTCCAAGATTTGCGAAACATGTTTCCGATGTGCAAATGTCGCCACTTCGGCAAAATCCAGAAAATCGCCAGGGTACTCCCCGCGAATCAGCCCGTGCAAAGCGAGTGCCATCCGCTTTACATTAATGTACATCCCATCCCATTGCATCGAACCGCTCATATCCATAAGTACGCTCGTCGCACACTTGGGCCGGTTACGCATCAGGTGAATTTCCAAATCACCAGGCTTCATGCGGACTGGGACATCGGGCCCGCCACGCAACATCGCATTAATCATCGAGCTGGTGACATCCAGATTCGCCAGTGAATCACCAAACTCGTAGCGCTTAGTCTGTTGCATCTCCACAGCACCGTCACCGGTGATGTCATTTTGATGCCGACCAGTCTTCGCTACCTGCAATTCACTGAATATTTGATTGAGCAGCTTTCCCTGGAAGATTCGATAAGCTTTAGGCGTGAGCTGGAGTCGCCCTTTTTCCCCCAGCAGGCCTTGCTCCTGAGCTTGGTGGCGCAGCATCTCTTCTACCTGACGCTGGATTGCGGAGAGATTGTCCATCTGCTCTTCGCTGGCGAACTCAGCAAGCGCTTCCATGTCAATCACGTAGATTTTTGCGTCCTGCTTCGCTTCTTCCAGCTGTCGCAACAGCCGATCGATCGTCTCCAGCTCTTCTTTGATCGCCAGTGCTTCCGGTATCGACAGTGATGCGTGGCCGGAAAACGCATACTTCGACGACATCTCCGCAATCTCATCCCGATCGACCATGCTCTCGTTTACCTGGAGGACCTGTTTCGCAAAATCGCTTTGTTCACCTGCTTGATACCACAGCCGTTCAAAGTCGACGTTCTGCTCCAACCTAAGCGCCCGTTCGAATTTTTTTTTCAATCGTTTGGGCGGATGCACGCGCTTTGCTTTATCGCGAAACACTCGCTCCGACTCTCGTTGCACGCTCTGGACTTCATACGTTTCGAGAATCTTGCGCTTGCGTTCTTCGAGCATACGCTGCAGTGACTCGATGCTGGGACCGAGCCCGGTTATTTGACGCGGATCGATCTCAATCGCTTCGGTAAGTTCCTCAGGAGTCAAATGGCGCATCGTCCCAAACGCCATTACGTGCTCGAATGCGGGCGAGACGAGATCGGGTGGGTCCGCATCGGGCATCGGAAATCGCCGCGGATCATACTTACGGTACGTGTGAACGATTCCACCAAGCTTACGATCCGGAGAATATGAATTCATGGCAGGCGTCTTGCAATCTAAATATCGTAACGAACCACGCCGTGTTTGCTGATACGGGAAATCTGCTCGTTCACATACAACCCAGCCAACACAAACTCCACGCACGCCGCACGCATTGCGTCATCCGAAGCAGCATTGACCTCAAATGCTTTTTCCCACGCAGGCGGCACTCGCTGAAGCCGGACTGCATAATTTTTACTTGGAAGCATCGTGCCAACTTCAACCTTCACGCCCTTCGCAAAGATTTCTGCAATCGCATCCAAGCCGTGCGTGTCGACGTACTCATCAAACACCGCCTTGATCGCCGCATTCTGTATGGATTCGAGAATCTGCGGTTCGCTGAGTTGATGACTGCTCATAAGATCGACCTCGAGTTTGCCCAAGCTGGAAGCGAGCAAATGCCCCAAGTCGGTGATACGCGGCACGGTGGGTTTTTCATCAAGCAACACACCACGTCGACGGGCGGCCGCGATCATCGTTTGGTAGTTCGCAATCGAAAACCTCGCGCTAACTCCTGAGGCATGATCCACGTGGGGAGACTTTCGAGCCTCAATCGTCATCTGCTCGACAATTTCCTTCATAAATAGCGGTACATGAACAGGATACTCCCCACCCGTGTCGATCCCTGCCTCCTGTTCCATGATCTCAATGCCGTACGCGCGGTCCTGCGGGTAGTGCGTACGGATGATGGAGCCGATGCGGTCCTTGAGCTGTGGAATGACTTTCCCGCTACGGTTATACGTGGCCGGGTTCGCTGAAAACAGAATGCAGATGTCCAGGTCGAACCGAACTGGATAACCACGTATCTGAACGTCGCGTTCTTCGAGAATATTGAACAACCCCACCTGCACCAGTTCATCGAGTTCGGGAATTTCGTTCATCGCAAAGATGCCGCGATGCATGCGCGGGATCAGGCCAAAATGCAACGCTTCTTCGGAACTTAGACTCGTTCCCGATGCGAGCTGGGCGGGATCGATTTCTCCGATGACGTCAGCAAACTTGGTTCCCGGCGCCAGCCGTTCAACGTAGCGCTCCTCGCGAGGCCACCACTCAATGGGCGTAGTATCGCCCTTCTCTTCCACCATACGCCGCCCGAACGCGGTGATGGGCATATATGGATCTTCGTGCAGTTCACCGCCTTTTATGTACGGAATGCATTCATCCAGCAGGTCAACCAAACCCCGCATAACGCGGCTTTTCGCTTGTCCTTTTTCACCAAGAAAAAGCAAGTCGTGCTGTGCCAGGATGGCCGTGCACAAGTCAGGAATGACTGTGTCATCGTAACCGATAATTCCCGGGAAGAGCCTATCGCCCGCTGCAAGCTTGCGGAGCAGGTTGTCGTGCATTTCACGTTTGACGGACTTGCTACACCAACTGGATGCCTTTAGTTCACCCAGCGTTTGAGGTCGTGTGGAAATTGCTGACTCCATAGTGACAAATTGTA
The DNA here is from genome assembly GCA_028282665.1 of Phycisphaerae bacterium. Classification (GTDB taxonomy): domain Bacteria; phylum Planctomycetota; class Phycisphaerae; order UBA1845; family UBA1845; genus JANQHN01. The sequence goes on from JANQHN010000121.1 coordinate 20,697, forward strand.
TGGCGTAACAGGCGGTGCGGCAGATGCCCGCAGCCAGGCTCATGAATTGCCGTCACGCACGCCATGATGGACGCGAACGTAGAACGGACGCCGACAATTTGTGAAATCATGAGTCAAGATGGTCGGGATTCCAGTGGAAACCGAATGTACCTCACCCAGGCTGGTGGCAGATTCGTCAACACCGCTCGCTTATCGAATTCGTAGTCGCGTATAAATGCGTCAAGATGCGGTGAAAGTACGGCAAGCCGTTTGCGGTGAGCGCCAATGGCGAAGGCGCGACTTAGTTTGCGAAGCGCCATGTACTCAAAGTAACTGTACACACCCCCCTGCGTCAGAGTACTTCGGATGGCGTGTTCGATGTCACGAACCAAATCAAGCGAAAAAGCAGTAAGCGGCAGGCCTGAAATTACGAAATCATACTTGGTGTCGAAATCGATCGACTGTACGGGAGTGTCGAACAGCCGAACACGTTCCTCCACCACAGCGCGCTCGAACACGGACGAAACCAGAACCTGCTCTTTCAACACCCGCACGAAAGTCGGGTTTATTTCACAAATGTCCAGGTGGTCCTCCGGCTGCATCAGTTCACCAAGGCATCGCGTCACAACGCCGGTTCCCGCGCCCACTTCCAACACGCGAGCGGGAACTGACCGGCCTTCAAACGGCCTACAAAGCGCATTCGCCAAGGCGGATCCACTGGGCGCAATAGCTCCCACTGAACCTGGACTCTTTACATAGGCGGCCAGGAAACGCAGGTAATGGTTCATGCTGAAAGATTACTTCACCGTCAGTTCTCCGCAACAGCACAACTTCTCAGACCTTAAAAATAACTTTAACATCCATATATATTCAATAAGGTGAAGCGAACCATAGATCACATGGCTCAACCCCTTCCGCCCCGAGGCAGGCGGGTTGCATCAAGCCGGCGGATTCGACTGTTGTTCCAAAACGCATTCAACCGATGATATAGATGTCAGGCAGTGTTGATACGAATCTGTAACACATGGATTTTTTTCTGGCAGATTTCACTAAAGATGCCTAGAGTTAAGGTGCATGGTGAAGCTGGTACGTCGCGGAGTCAAAATCGAGACGGATGCGATGCCAGACAACGCCGTGCCAAGCGGCGGCTTGTGATTTGATCGCCGCGCGATGTGGTTGCGGGTTAATCGCCTGCCCGCAAGGGATTCAGCCCTGAGGTGTCGCCAGCCAACGGCGCTACGGGCCGTCCCGTTTAGAAAGGAGGTGATCGGTGAATCATGGCATAGGTGGGCTGCCGTAATGCAGTCGTAGGCTGGCTGCAATTTCAAGGCAGCACATAACAAAACAGGCCCGGTCCGGTAACCCGCCGGATCGGGCCTCATTTTTCGGCATCATCCACCGCAACGCCCGAGAATCCCCTATACCTTAAGCATCATTTCTTGTCGTATAAATCCGCGAGCACCGCACGCACTGTCAACAAAACCTGGCAATCGCAAAACGCTCCATGCCGAATGAACATCAGCTTGCATCCGACCGCGCGCCTCTTACTCATTTTCTTTTGCTTGAGAATCACTTCAAGCTCGGCAAGCGACCCACCGCAAATCTTTGTTGGCTCATCGCCTAACCTTTCCGCCAGGGCATCAAACACACCCACTTTCATCACGGCCTCATAAAGCTCATGCTCTCGAGGCTCGACATCCTCACTGCGCGGCAGCTTCAGAAAGTCGTCAATGGATTGCTCAGGCTCGAGTTCGAGCCACACATATCCTGCAAGACGTTCCTGACGAAAGTCTTCAGGAATGACACGCACAAGCCGTTGGAATCGCTCCTCCGGAAGCAAGCCAGCGAACCCCTCCCAGGTAAAAGTCGCGCACATGCGATCCCAGCGCGCGCTGTGTTCCGCCCTCACCCCCATACCGGGGTAGTGCGGTTCCAACAACTTCGCAAGGTCCGCCTCAAGCTTCCTGTCTCGCTTCTTCTTCGCCATTCCCAGCCAATTTCCATTTCCTTGACTTCCTGTCAAGCCAAGTTTTACGCCACATCGTCTTCGTTTCCTTAACTCAAACACTCACTTGCCAGCCCTGCCATCTGATCGATTACCCAAAACATCACACGCCTTGGCGATATCAGCAAATCAGTGGCGTAGCGATTCTGGGAACCCGCCCCCGCCATTGAGGTTCCACAGCGCGCCCGAATCAGTTTCGCCCCCTATCCTGCTCAACAGGAACAACGCGATCGACGCGTGCTGGCGGTGCTTTTTGAAAGTGCCGCGTCCGCTCGAAAAGCACATAAGTGTTCACTTCGTCGACCTGCGTGTAGGCGCGATTGAACCAACTCGCCATGCCGGGTACATGAATGTTACCCAAATGGTCATCCGCCAAAGCGCTAACTGACTTCTTTTCCGCGACGATCACGGCGGGCGGAGACTCGCGAAGCGTTTCGTAAATCTCGTCCGCCATCGCCGGAGCAAACTCTATGGAGGGAATCAGCTTATCGACACCGGCGTACCGGCAGGCCGCCCTCCTTGCGCTGAAGCGGTAAATCCCCGCTGAATAACCAAGGACATAGATACGGTCGTTCGGTTCGCTCAATTCCTGGACCCGCTGACCAACGGCCTGCAATTTCTTTCGCTCGGAGTTTTCTTTGACGTAGCCGTGAGCGATCAGCGCATCGTCATGGATGTTCTTCAGCAGTGGCGCGAAGTAGATCATCGCCAAGGTTGCAGCGCCCGCAATCGCCGTCCAACGCTGGTGGCGCATGCCATGACGGCAGGTGGACAGCACGAAGTTTACACCTTGTGCAACAAGCCACATCATGGGCACAAACAGACCGTGCCAATACCGCGGCATGTGGTTCGGCCCGACGCCTGCGAAGTAAAAGCCCACCACGAGCCAAACGCCCATGAACACCACGACAGGCCTGCCAAGTCCGTAAACCCCAGTGTCCATGAGCTTACGCTGCACGTTTGTGTGGGCCTTGCCTGGCGTGAGAAACGTGATCATTAACCCCAGCAAAGAGAGCAACAGCGCCCCGTTGATAGGTCGAAGCTGCTCCAGCACGCGCCCGACATTGAACAATCCAACCGTGTGAGTTTGTCCATGCGAAACCAGATTGAACCCAACAACCGCGTGGTAGGCATCTTGCAACGCCCCTTGCAGGTGTAGCAAGGCCACCATGAGATCGAACACGATTAACGCCCCAAGCATCGCCAACATCGCCTGCATCAGCCAGCGCATGCGCGGAGCGGGCCCGAGAATGAGACCGATCAAAGTGGCCAACATGACAGCCACGGGACCCGCAATGGCGGTTTGCTTGAACATGCCGCCAATACCCCAAGCGATGCCCGCAAAAAGCGCGTACCACATTCCTCGCCCCGTCCTGCGTTTGATCGCAGTCACGACGAAAAAAGCGGCAAACGCGTCAGCAACCATGGCGTAGAACTCCGTGCCGTTGGTCACTGCGTCAAAGTAACGCTGCGATATCACGAGCGCGAAGATGATACAGCTCGCCGTTGCGACACTTCGTCTGGTCGTGCGGGCGATGCCATACCCGGTCGTTGCTACGGCCAACACACCAAACCAAATGGCTGCCACCGTAATCGCGAACGTGGACCGATCCCCCACGCTCAAAATCGCCGCGTTAAGCCAAGCCATACCAGGCGGTTTGTTGTCCCAACAATCCAGATACACCACCCCACCATCCAGGATGGTTTCTCCCATTTGTTCGAAAAGGTAACGATCCACGCGATTGGGCGATTCCTGGCTTGTCCACCCGGCGAGCGCAATCATCGTTGGAACCAACAACACCGCCAATCCGAAAGCAATGCGCTCAGTCGTTTTGAAGAGTTTGTTCGGGTTGTCCCTGCTGTAACGCATAGTCATCAAAATGTATCGTAAATTAACACGGTAAACCAGCATCGTACACGAATGCCCGCAAAGCAAACAACAGACCGAAATCGAATCAACGCAGCCCGCCTTTTCGCGTTGCAGTTTAATTGCACGCCTAAGTCGCATCGACGATGATAACGACAGGGACGAATCATTGCTTCGGGGCAAGCCGGATGAAAAAGCGCATACGCTTTTCCTTTGGGTTGGCGATGATATTGATTTACCTCTGTAAATATGCTTTTAACTGCGATCACGCGAGGAGAACACGGACATGCACTGGCGAATGCGATCAAACAGGCGTGAATTCATTGGTGAATTAACGGCGATGGGCGGAATGATGCTGATACCTCCCAATCTCGGATTGACCCCGGCGGCGGTAACGGGCGACACGGACACGCCAAAGATGTACGAGCTACCCGACCTACCCTATCGCTATGCAGCGCTTGATCCGGTCATTGACGAAAAGACACTCACAATCCATCACACCAAACACCACGCGGGTTACACCAGAGGGCTGAACAAGGTTCTTGCGCAGATGCGCAAAACGGCCGAAGCTGGGGATTTCTCGAACATCTCGCAGCTTACGCGGCTGCTCGCCTTTCATGGTGCCGGTTACGTAAACCACACCCAGTTTTGGCACAACATGGCTCCTTCGGATAAAGGTGGCGGAGGTGCGCCGTCAGGCAAGCTCGCCGCAAAAATCAACGCGGACTTCGGTTCACTAAAAGCCTTTCGCGACTGTTTTGCAACGGCGTCAAAGAAAGTCATGGGCAGTGGCTGGGGGTTGCTCGGCTATCACCCTGAACTCAAACGACTATTAGTGCTTTCCGTCGGCAACCATGAAAATGCCCTCCTGCCCGGCATCGTACCGCTGCTTATTCTCGACGTGTGGGAGCACGCCTATTATATTAAATACCAAAACCGCCGCAGCGATTTCGTAGATGCGTGGTGGAACATCGTCAATTGGAAAGACGTCGAAAAACGGTTTGCGGCTCACCCGGCGAGGTAACAAAACGCGAAATCAGCTCGGCTTTCGTAACTTACCGGATCCAATCATAGAGGTAGGTCTTGAATGTCGATATTCTCTTTTTTTTATGATAGGATTGTGTCCGCCGAAATATAACAAAATAAACTCCAGCAACTCAAATGATTATATAGCAGCTCAGGGCAACGGTACCGTGGCCGATGAGAATCAAAACGTCATTGATGTTGAGTATGAACGCGCCGAGAAGGAAATGCGGTAGCGCTGTTTGAGCGCACGCAAGGCGGCCGGCTGGTTGCGCCGGCGGCGGATCAAACGCAAGATCCAGCATGAAATCGCCGGGAAACCGGACAAGCTCGCCAGTAAAATGCCATGTATTGAAACGGTTCTTGATGATTGGCATCAGAAAATGGAATTGATCACCCGAAAGAAGCGCGTAGTGCTACACAGTTTGGTACTCTCGTTGGCGATGGTTGTGTTGGTATCGATGCCCGGTTGCAGCTTGATCTACATCCCATACGCAGTGCAGTACCCGCATCGTCAAATGCGACAAATCTCGATTCGGGATGCCCAAACAAACGCACCTGTTTCAAAAGCGACGGTCGCATACGAGTTGCACAAATGGGGCAACTATATACTACCGCCACCCCATTGGGGAATCTCGAATCACGGACCGGAGAAAGATAATACCTGCTGTCTTGAATGGCCACACTTCGGCCAGCCCTGCCCCGCCATCGCCAAATGGCAAGCGACTCGAAAATGTGACGGTTTCTACACCCTCGAACCGCACACACGTTGGAATCGTTACGAGTTCATTTCGCCCATACCAATTGCTCTAGGCTGTGGTATTCATCACACGCACAAGGGCTTGCTTGTCATCAAGGCTCCAGGATACAAGACTTTATGGGTGACCGATGCTCCGAGCTTTCGATATAGTCGATATCCACAAGGCTGGTTCTGGGGCGGCGAAGATCCGCCAGATGGTGCTCGCATCGAAGTGCAAAAGAGTGGCATCAGGGTATTTCTGCCGCCAACAAAGGCAACTACGAGCAAGTCACTCTCACTGAACTAGCAGGGTAGTCGCTTACTACTCCGGTCGGTAAACGCGTGACCTATCCAAAACCCTACCGGCAGAAATCTCCGGGCACCACAACGCCTCCGGTGTCCAACCAATAGTGGCCTGAATAGTACTATTCATTTGTGCTATGACAGACTCAATCAATCATCATCCAGACACCGGCGCGTCTTTCAGCGAAGCTTGACGGCCCGTATAACGGCTGGCGAAGCGGAGCCCACAGAACTGGTTTCAGCCTCGTAACCACGGGGAGCGGCAGGACAGCCTCCTGCCTGAGAAGCCCGAACAGCAAACTTATGTTACGGGGTAGGGACCTTGATCAAATGTCCGGCCTTGATGATAGCCTTTCGAGCCAACCTTATGCATCAAGTCGCTGAATGGTGACTCATCGCGTCGAAGCCTATTGATTGCATGAATGAATGTGTAGCGAGGTTCCCAATCGAGGTCTTTTCGGGCGCGTTCGTTCACATAGACCCGATCAATGTCACTGCCAAACCGCCAGCCCCGGCGAGCATACTCGCCCTGGAAATCTACGTATTTTGCGACCACGCCTTCGGGGTCAGTTCGCAGGGCGAGCAGATCGTTTTTGGTAAACGGAGAAGTTGCGCTTAAAATGTATCGCCCGAATCCAATCCGTTCGGCACGATCCAAGGCAAGCAAATGGGCCTGAGCCGCATCCTTTATGTCCAAACGCCTGAATAAAAGTTCATTGACTTTGAGATTCAGATCAGCAAAACCCTCGCGAGCTGAAACGCTGTCGTCCTCCTCGGGAAAAAACCGCGAGGTTTTGAGAATAAGGCATGGCAGACCGTACCGAAAGCTGAAGAACTCACAAAGGTCCTCCGCCGCCGCCTTGGTCACGCCGTAAATATTCTTGGGAATTGGATGAACTTCCTCTGTAATCCAAGCGGCAGGTTCGGCGATCGACGGAGTAAGTGCTCTTCCGAACGTGCTAGTCGTCGAGGTAAAGATGAAACACCTGCAGCCGCGTGTAACCGCTTCTTCGAGAAGGTTGAGCGTGCCGCTCACATTCGTATCCACAAAGTCCTGCGCGGTGTGAGTGGCGATATGGGGTTTGTGGAGCGTTGCGGTGTGAAGGATGGCATCACATCCGTCAACGCAATCGGCAACGAAGGAGCGGTCCGTGATGGAACCCGCCGCAGTCGTAAACTCGCTCGCCAAAATGTCCACGCCAACAACGCGATGGTGTGTTTCCATCAAAAGGCGCATAAGCGCTTCGCCGAGATGGCCAGAACTTCCTGTAACCAAAACCCTCACAGTCTCGCTATCCTTTTCAATCTAACCTCCACTAACCATGGGCCCAAGACGTTCAGTTTACCACATAACACCTGCGGAGATACGGAATCGGGTTAACCGTCGCGACACCCATGCAATGGTCAGGGTACAACGGGCGTAATGTGCGGTTCCTACTAGCTGGCTCTATCCTTTGATTGGGAACGTGACGACGCAGTGTGCGCATCAAACAACCGGCCTCCCCCCTCTGGGGAAAAGCCGGTTGCTGATTCAATCCGCATCCGTGCGGAGGAGCATTTCCTTGCGTCCTAGCGACGACGAATCAACGCCAGTCCGCCGATGCCCAACAGCGCCAAGCTCGCCGGCTCGGGTGTGATCGTAAACGTCGCGACCAACTCGCCAGTACCTAGACCATCGGTCAGCGTACCAATGGGTGTTTCCTGACCTACGATCGAAGCCAAATACGTATCGATGCCGGAAACTTCGAACAGCGGCGTCACAACGCCGTTCTCGGGCGTGCCCTGCATCGGGTCGTTGCCGACGATAAACGCAGCGCCAAAACCGATGTCATTAACCTCCGTGCCGGAATCCCACAGATCCTGACTGTAAACCATGATGGTCAGCGGGCCGTTAAAGTTGCCTGCCGCGTCAAACACCTCGTAACCCATCGCATCATCATTGCCCAAAAACAGGTCATTCGAGGGAACCAGCATGGACGCAAAGCTGAAGTAACGGTTCGTCATTGTGCTGGGGACATCGATCATAAGTGTGCCCATCTCACCCGGAATGATGGGCGGTGGTGCGGTCGGGGAAGTGACCATGCCGGTGACGCCGCTCGCGCCGCTGCCAGTGAACTCGGCCCCTAACGGCCCCGCATCGGCAAGTTCAGCGATGGCTTTGATGCCTGCGGACGCAGCGGAACCACTGTTGAACGCGTCAAAAGTACCGTCGTGGAACGCAACCCAAGGCGGCGAGAAAGTGAACCCGCCGTCAGGCTGATTGTTCGTCACGGAAACCGTCAACATCTCCGCCGACGCGAACATCGGCATCCCAAGCAAGGCGAGCATCACACAAACGGAGCGAATTTTCATCTTGTATCTCCTTTCAGTCCTCATTCGTTTGTTGTGGGTCACGCGACCCTGCGGTTGGTCGTCGCCCGTTCTTGCGCCTTACACGAAAATCCAAATATGCATTTTTTTTTAAACGCATCTGCCTCATGACGCATAAAAAAAACGTCCGCCCGAACGTTGATCGCAAAATTATGCCTCGAGCAGAAATACGCTCCTATTTCGAAGATCGCCAAATTTGTAATCCAGAGATTCGTCCCGGCATTTGCGTATGAGCCAAGCTCACTAAAAAAATGCTGCGGACACTATCGGGAGGCTAGTGATGTGTCCGGAATTGCGTCATGATGGACAATCACTGATGGACCGAAATAGCGCATCGAAGTATCGAACTGGTGGAACGACGACCGTCAATCCCCATAGTATCAAAAAGGAGAACACGACATGACTTCCAGCATCTACATGGACAAATCTCACCCACCGAACGATGATGAACTCGTCGCAGACTTGGGCCGATCCGGCCGGATTTGGGAGGACATCAAACAAACCCTCGCGGCCAATTATCCACCACTTACCGAAGAATGGACATATAGCGGCGCCAAACACGGGTGGTCGCTTCGCCTCAAACAGAAGAAGCGAGCCATCGTCTACCTCATCCCAGGGCGGAAGTGTTTTACGACAACTTTCGTCTTGGGCGACAAGGCAATCGCCGCAGCCAGAGATCAGCAAGACCTGCCGCAAGAACTTGAAGAAATTCTTAAAAGCGCCCCTAAGTTCCCTGAAGGTCGCGCCGTGCGATTAGAAATTAAGACAAAGAAGGACGCGGTCCTTTTGCCAACAATTTCCGCTATCAAGATGGGGAAATAACGGTTATTCCCTGTCGCTTGTCTTCGATCGCCATTTTAGACGCCAACTTGATAACCTAACTATTGCATTTTATAGCCCAGTACGATGTTTAGGGCTCACTCTACCGATTCCTTGTCGAGAAGTACTTACGATCGGAAGAGGCGCCAGAGAGGCAGTGAGCGATGAGCTAATCGCTAAACTTTCATGCGTCACACTGTAAGCTGGTCGGCTGGCTTTCTGTGCCCTATCACCAACTCCTGTTGAGCCCATTGCCCACAGAACGTGGTGCATGATTGAGAAAAGTGTGCGCACTTCGGGGAAGACAGAGTCGCGAAGGGAGCATTATTTCACCAATAAGACCCTTAAGATCGACCTGGGCGGCGGTCCGCTGAAATTAGGGCTTCAACTCTCCCCCTATACTTAGGCCAATTTCAAAGAATCCACTGAATCCAAAGCAGTCGTGCATGCTGGACAAACTGTGTAAACGATCATCAACGGATGCCCTGCGGGGACGAAACCTTCGCTTGCAGCGTAATCCGGCTCAAGCCACGCGTTTGAGAACTGCAGTCGATTGCAGCAACTACAGCGATGAACAGAACCCTCATAGTCAGTCGTCGCAGGCTCAACGACAACCGGCGGGTCCAACACTTCCTCCCGCAGCAGTTCGTGTCGTACTTCGAGTCGATCATCCGAAAGACACCGAATCGACATGCGCATAAAACGCTTGCGATTGGGTGAGTCACACCGGTATTCCTGTGTAAGTTCCCCGGCTAATCGTGCTTGCGCCACCAACGCTTCCATCCACCTCAGCGTAGGAGAGTCGGCAATGTGGTCCCAAAGCGATTGCCCCTTGACCAAGGCCGCAACACACAGGCCTTCATTTGCCTCGGCAAATGCATCCCACTCGGCGGATACTTCCACAATTCGATCCTGTTGATCCAGCCAGTAAGCATTTTGAGTTGGGCAGTCCATACTGTGTTGCTCCTCTGTTTGAAGAATCAGACTCGTAGGTACTTGCTGCGAAATGCCGGCTCAGGCCCGATGCCTTGAAAATCACGAACATATCGGCGATTTTCTCACGATTCGTAAGCCCTGGTCGCCTTGCCTTGGATGTGAATAAGACCCGATCGTTGCCGATTGATGGTTGTGCATTGGCTCTTACCAACGCTCCAATCGTCACACGCCGAATTTCGTCCGTAGCGACCTGCTCAACGGGATTTTAACCAAGTAGCCTCATCGACTCCAGTCGAATCTCCGATGCCTCTCCACCTCAAAGATGATAGAAGAGTCGGAAACAATGGAAGAATATTGTTGCATTCAATTCATTAATAGCTTCCAAGATGTGCCTACGCAGGCCAATACGGTCTCGGACGGAGGACACAGCTTATTCCTCCAGCGGTCGTTCATCCCTCCGCCTGACTGGCACGCTCCCTGCCTGTATCATGCTTGGCATGGAAACCGCATACAAAGGCAAGCTGATGGACGGACGGGCGCTTGCGCAACGCGTCCTCGATAGGGCAAAGGCAAAAGTAAATCGCATCAAGCAGGAGACCCGCGCGACCCCCGCACTCGCCACGGTGATCGTCGGTGATGACCCAGCCTCCCACACGTATGTCCGCATGAAGCGCAAACGCTGTGAAGATGCGGGCATGAAGTCAGTCCGTGTCGAATTGCCCCTGGGTACAACCACTGAAGCCCTTGTGGACGAGATCACCAAGCTCGCTCAGGATACTTCCGTACATGGCATTTTGCTGCAACACCCGGTCCCGGCTCCCATCGACAAGCGAACCGCGTTCGAGGCGATTCCTATTGAAAAAGACGTGGACGGGGTCACGTCCTCGACCCTAGGTCGGGTGATTCTCGGGCTTGACGCATTCAAACCCTGTACTCCAGCCGGAATCATGCAACTTCTCGAAGAATACAGCGTCGAGTTAGATGGGGCTCACGCTGTTGTTATCGGTCGCAGCCCCATCTTGGGCAGACCTATGGCGTCCATGCTAATCAATGCCCACACAACCGTTACCCTTTGCCATTCGCGAACGCGCTCGCTACCCTCGATCGTACGGACAGCGGACATCATCATCGCTGCCGTCGGTAAGCCGCGTTTTGTCAAAGGCGGATGGGTGAAGGTTGGCGCGGTTATCATCGACGCCGGCTACAACGAAGGGAACATCGGCGACGTAGACTACGAAAATGCCCTCGAGCCCGCCTCCCTCATCACCCCCGTTCCGGGCGGCGTGGGACCGATGACGATTGCCACCCTGATCGATCAAACCGCCCAAGCCGCCGCCCAACAATTCGGCATCGACGCTGCCGATTGACTTTTGCACCATTGCGCCTACCTTGACCACGATACCGAACTTGACTTCGAAACCGTGGTGTTGATTGTCGATGGGTGGCGTGTAATGGCTCACGAACAGGTGCTGGATACCGTTTACGATCCACGAAGTGTCGAACCTCGCATTTATGCGCGTTGGGAAGAAACGCAGGCGTTCGCCGCCGTCCCCGATGGCTCGCCGCACGAAAAATCCTTCTGCGTGATGATCCCCCTGCCTAACGTCACGGGTGCGTTGCATCTTGGTCACGCGCTGAATAATACCCTGCAGGACATCCTCACGCGCTGGCATCGCATGCGCGGATTCAACTCGCTCTACCAACCCGGCACTGACCACGCGGGCATCGCTACACAGGCAGTGGTCGAGAAGCGGATTCGCGAGAACGAAGGCAAGAATCGCCATGACCTCGGCCGTGAAGAACTCGTCCGCCGTATCTGGGCGTGGAAAGACGCCTACGAAGAACGCATTCTCGGACAACTGCGCGAGATGGGCTGTTCTTGCGATTGGTCGCGCACGCGTTTCACCCTTGATGAAGGACTCTCTAAAGCGGTGCGGCATCTCTTCTATCGCTGGTTCAAGGACGGATTGATTTTCCGCGGCAAACGCCTGGTAAACTGGGACTGCGAATTACAAACAGCGGTCGCCAACGACGAATTGAGTTACGAAAAGATCAAAGGCCACTTTTGGCACTTCAAGTATCCGGTCATCGACCCCAAACCCGGCGAGCCAACACACGTCGTCATCGCCACGACACGACCTGAAACGATGCTCGGTGACACTGCCGTAGCCGTGAACCCCGATCCGGAAGGCGAACTGGACCGTGCGGAGTGCAAATTGCGCGAGCAGCTCGATTCCGCAGCAGCGAAAGAAAAAGCCGAAATTCAAAAGCGACTCGAATCCATCGCGAATCGTCGCAAATCGCACCTTGCCCAGCTCAAGACGTTGACCGCGATGGCCAACGACAGTCGCAAGCTCATGCTGCC
>JANQHN010000122.1 GCA_028282665.1 Phycisphaerae bacterium
TCTCGCCAATTGCGACTCGCTCAGCACCACCTCATTAACGATATTCTGATCGTCAATTATGAGAAACTGCTGCGCCTCTCTACACGATTCCGCTATGTCACCATGTCCCTTCTTCTCGCCGCGTTTATCATATCTATGGGCGTGGTCGCCGGTGGACACGTGCCGTTTGTCTTACTGCAAAAAATGGACTCGGAGACGATCCTCTCGTCGATGGAACTGGGTATTGGTGTACCCTTCCAACAAACCAAAGACGCAGCCCAGGTGATCGAAGAAGCAGTTCTCGAGCTTGACGAATTGGAATCCATCAGTTCCATCCTGGGCGCCCAAATGGACGACGATCTCGCGGGAGGATCTGCCAAGCCGCACACCGCGCAGTTTTTCATCGAAATCGGTCCGATCGAAGCACGCGAACGAAACAGCATCGAGATCATCAGCGAACTACGCGAAAAGACAAAGAACATTCCTGGCGTAGAGAGATTGACCTTCGAACCGCTGCAAGGAGGCCCGGGCGGCGCGCCGATCCAAATCGAAATCAGTAGCGAACGCGTGGAAGATCTGATCGAAGTCACTAACTACTTCAAACAAAAGCTCGCGAGCTACGAAGGCGTGTTCGACATTGTGGACGACTTCGATGGCGGCAAACGCGAGGTGCAACTGGAGCTTTTTGATTCCGCAAGATCATTGGGCTTAACAACGAACGCACTTGCGTGGCAGGTGCGGTCTGCGTTCTACGGATTCGAAGCCAGAAAGCTCCAACGTGGCCGGGAAGACGTCAAAATCATGGTTCGCTATCCGCAAGAGTACCGTGAGCGCGTCTACGACATCGAGTCCATGTACATCGCCACTCCTGCCGCCACGATGGTTCCACTCACAGAGGTTGCAAGGCTCGAAGAAGGTACGGGATACGCGACCATCAAACGCAAAGATCAGCGCCGTACCGTTACGATCAGGGCGGACGCAGATGAGGATATCACTAATTCCGCAAACGTGACAAAAGAAATCGAAAAAGATGATTTCCCAAAACTCATAGGCCGCTATCCCGGCTTGCATCTGGAGTTCGGTGGAAGAAAGCTCGAAACCGCCAAAGCATTCTCATCGCTCAATCGTAGCTTCCTGATCGCTATCGGCTTGATTTATGTAATTCTCGCGGGCCTTTTTCGCAGCTATATTCAACCGGTTATCGTCATGGCCGCCATTCCGTTCGGCGTGATCGGCGCTGTCATCGGCCACATGTTGATGGGCTATCCGCTGACCATCATGTCTGTGATCGGGTTGGTCGCGTTAAGCGGCATTGTCGCGAATGATTCGTTGATCCTGATCGCTTTCATCAACACGCGCGTTCGCGCCGGCATCCCGCCGTACGAGGCCGTCATTGAGGCAGCCAAATCCCGACTCAGACCCATCATGCTGACATCCGTCACTACAGTACTGGGACTCGCTCCGCTACTGATGGAACAGTCCTTTCAAGCTCGCTTCCTGATTCCGATGGGAATATCGGTATCGGCAGGGCTGATATTCGCAACGGTGCTCACGCTCGTCGCCATTCCCGCACTGTACATGATCGTCCTGGATTTCCGCAACGTCTTTGCCGCGGGCTGGTGTATCCTTTGGGGTAAGCCGATTGAACCGATTAACCCGGCACTGGATGTCTAGCTCAGACGGAAATTGAGGCGCTACTGATTTCCAGTGCGCAGGCATTCATGCGGCGTGCTGTTTTCAATACCGTGCGTCAGCCAACCCATCGAAGCCGGTCCCGACCGCTACGGATGAGTGGTCTAGAAGTGAGGTTCAGCTGGAAACAGCGAATCCCTAAGCTCCATAAGTTCGTCGCAGGTATCGATGTCATCTAAGACCGGTATCAGAATGAGCGGATTCAGGCCGGGATCGCGCCGCTGTGGCGGGTTGTTCGGCGTGTCCAGAAACGCGAGCGAAGCTCCGATGACGAGTTGTTCCGAGTCGTCGATGACATGGCCACGCAAACTGCCGTCGGAGTAGAGTGTCATGTCGTTTTTAAATATCTCGCGCCGAGCAATGTAGATCTCGCCACGAATGAAGCCGAACAGCCTCACGACCACGGTCACGCCCGGCTTTCCATCGTTGTCGTCATCACTGATGAGCGGATCGTTACGGTCCATAGAGAGCGGCACGTTCGGGTCACCACCGATGCCGTTAAGCGTCGGCGTCGCGGGACGCCAGATCTTCCACGTCCCGTTCTCCTCATACACGTCGACGACGGCGCCAACGGGTTGAATCGCTTGTGTCGCCACATCCGAAAAGATCGTTTCAAAGGGCTGATTCGCGATGTATTCGGCGTGGCAGAAAGTATCGTAGGCGACAAGCTGTCCGTCCTCGATGACCAGGTCCGTGTAGCCGTACGAAACGATGAACGTCGCCAGCGGACCGTTCGCCGTCTCGCCGTCGTAGGCGACGATATCATAGTGGGCATAATGTCCCGCCATGACCGCCATAGCCTCTTCCTTGTTCGCGGGAGGAGTCCAACTCGGATCGTTAGCGGGCGTTTCATACAGCGGACTTTCCGGCCAAGGTTGAGGAAGCGTGCATCCAGTTAGAAGAAAGCAACCAACGGCTGTCACCGCGGAGGTCGCTATGGAAGTAAATGACGTCAGCAATCGACTTCTCCTGCCTCGCGTTACTCGGTATCGGTCCTGAATAGTCATAACGTGACTCCGTGTCGCAGCACCTGGGGTAATTCGCGCTTCGCTGGAGAATAGAGGCGTTTGCTCCGGATGCGCCGCGCGTGCTGACTATCCCCTACCACCACGCACGATTCTGCACAAGAAGCCTAAAGGGCCTTACCGGCCTGAAATTTTCTAGGGGCGTGTACCGGCACTAGAGAGGGTCACCCGACGGTTTGCAAAAGCCGCTTTTGCACGATCCGGAGATCTGAGGTTAATGAACCCAAAAGGCCAGTCCAACCTTCTGAGCAGCGCGTCACTCAAAGGAACGAATCCGCCAAACAGGGTTCCGGGTACGGACCCGATGAAGCCCTAAGAATCGCCAGCTACATTGACTCGAAAAACCCAGACGGAAATAACGCTCCAACGGCTCCGCCCGCTATGGCGTAAAACCCGATCCAGAGGACCTTTACAGCCGCCTTATTCTTCTATCCCGGTTGCCTTGCTAGGCGAATCGCGACTCTGATCCGGTGACATTCCACTCTCCAATCTTCACCTAATCGAACGCTCGTCGCTGTGCCCGCGCTGTACAGGATCGTCCCGGACTTCCGCACCGGCGCTCGAACAGCATGTGGACTCAGTATCACAAAACAAGCATCGCATCCCCGTAACTGTAAAACCGATATCGCTCGCCGATCACATGACGATACGCCTCGCGTGTCAGGTCAATCCCCGCAAAGGCCATCACCAACGCAATAAGCGTGCTCTTTGGCAGATGGAAGTTCGTCAGCATCGCATCGACTACGGAAAAGCGGTACGGCGGGTAGATGAAGATGCCCGTCTCACCCGCTCCAGGCGTCACCGGTTCGGTCGCCGTGCCATCCCGCCCGCACGATTCCAGCACGCGCACCGACGTCGTCCCCACAGCCACAACCCGGCCTCCACGCCGGCGACAGGCTGCGATATCGCGTGCCGCTTCCTCACTCAATTCATAGCGTTCGCTGTGCATCTCATGAAGCGAAAGATCATCCGCCTCAACCGGTTTAAACGTGCCCAAGCCTACGTGCAGTGTAACCGTCGTCGTCAACACACCGCGACTGCGAAACTCCTTTAAGAGCACATCCGTCAAATGCAGTCCAGCCGTTGGCGCCGCGACCGCTCCTGGCACTTTCGCAAACACCGTCTGATATCGATCGAGATCGAAATCGTGCTCAGCGCTCCCGCTCTGCTCCCGCCTGATGTAAGGAGGTAGCGGCGCTTCGCCAATCCGCGAAAGCAAACTCTCCGCTGCTTCGCGCGTATTCACACACCCCGACCACTGCCCGTGCCCGTAACTGGCAATCAGTTCCATCCCCACACGTTCGTCGTCCGGACCGACAAGTTCGATCACTTCCCCAACCCGCAACTTACGGGAACCGCGGATCATCACACGCCATACGCCCGCCTTATCATCGTGAAGATACAACCCCGACAGTTGAGCCCCCGTCTGACGACGCGCGAAAAACTTCGCCGCCAACACCTTCGTGTCGTTTAAAACGAGCAAATCCCCTTCGCGCAACCAATTCGGCAACCGGTCAATTCCCGAATCGGTCAACTTATTCGTTTTGCGATTCACCACGAGCAACCGGGCGTCCTCCCGCTTCGCCGGTGGTGCTTGAGCAATCAATTCCTCGGGCAACTCGTAGTCAAGTTCGCTGACCGGGAAGGGTGGGCGTGGTTGTTTTGGCTCGCTGTCAGTCATGGTGCAGATGGTATCTTCCGTCGCGGCGAATCGGTCAAGCCCGCGCCCAGAAAAACCAATCAGCGCGTGGGGTTTTTGTCTATTGCTTGATCGCGTAGGATTCCACAAATGAAGGTTAAGGCAAAAACAGGCCCGCTCGCGTACTTGGTGTACGCCATCATCCGCACGATGATCGCGCTAGTGCAGACGCTACCGGTCAAGACCAGTTTTGCCATCGCAAAAGCTGTCGGGCGCGGATGGGCGTTGCTACGCACGAAACACCGCAAGCGCGCCATCGACCATCTCACCATGTGCCTGGGCGATCGATATTCGCCAGAACAAATTGAAAAACTCGCTGATCGCTGCCTGATTTCGTGGGCGTTG
>JANQHN010000125.1 GCA_028282665.1 Phycisphaerae bacterium
GCGCGGCGAATTTTTGCACTTGCAGGCCGTAGGGCAAAATGACGTCCGGACGACGCTTCAGCAGATGGTCCGCTTCATCCGCGGTGACTTTCGAAACAGTGGTAAAGGCGTCGGCATTGTGGGCGGCGGCTCGCTCGATGCAGTAGCGGTGATAAATACGCCGTTGCCCGGATTCGGCATCCACATTGATCCAGGGGAGGCGTTCGTAGAAATCGTTCATACTTGCGCAAAGGTATCGCCCCAGGATGGTCGCGTGGGTGGTGAAAGTCGTTGCGATCCGTATGTTCCACGCATGGAGCAAGGACAAACCGACCGACGCCATCCATTCGTGGAAGTGAGCAATGACTCGCTGATCCTGGCGCTGGTCGGCAACAAACTGCGCCAGGAACTCCGCCACCAGCCCGCCGAAAACGATAGCGTCGTTGGTTTCCGGGTCTTCGGGTGGAGCAGGGATGTTAAGTTTTTCCCAAACCTCCTGCCGGTAGCCATTCAGTCGATCGAAGTGGGCGAAGTAATCGAAGAGAACGACTTTGGGATACCCATTTACCAGCCAGCGGCCGAACCGAACTTTGATATCGCGTTGCCACATACGCTCCAATGTCGGCCCCACGATTTCACCCGGCTCGAGTTCCTCGAACTCGACGGGGGAGGTTTCGTTGGTGTACGGGCCTATGAGAAAGTACCGATCTCCCCAGGACTTCATCTCCGATGGAGCTTTGGAGCGCAGCACAGTGTAAATTCCGCCCACCTTGCGGCAGACTTCCCACGCGACTTCAAATAAATATGGATCGGTGGTTTTCATGGTGGAAGCGTTTTAGGAAGAATTCACAGGGGCGTCAAATCGTGACTTCACACTTATCCCCCTATGTTCTCTAGTTCCACGCAACGCGCAAAAAAGGCCAAGCACAAGCTTGGCCTGATGGACTGGGATTGAATATGACGATCTTCGTAGATCAGCGTTTATTGCGTGCTTTAAGGCCTTGAATCTGCTCCTCAAATTCTTTTTGTTGATCTTGGTCGAGCAGTTCATCAATGCGGCGTTTGGTGTCTTCGGAAATTTTCGCAAGGGCTCGTTTGTCACTCGATTTGACCGCTCGCATTTCGCGTGTCGATAGACGCCATATTTCGCGAAGCTGTTTCTTTTGGCGTTCGTCCATGCTCACTCGCTTGGCGGCCATCAACACCAACCGAACATCGTTTGCCTGGATGGTTTCCTCACCCCCGCCGAGCAAGCCTCGTTGTTCGATGTAAACGCCGAACGTCTTTTTTTGGTCTTCATTCAAGATTTTCTCGACTGACTCGATGAGCTCAGCGCGCATTTGATCTTCATTGGGGCGGAGAGATTCCATTTTTTCCCGCAGTTGATCGATCCGCGTCGTGTCACCCGATTCCTCCGCTTCGGCCTCCGCCTCACGAATCTCCTGCCACAAAGGTCTCATCTGCATCATGCGCTCGCGGAACGTCTTGCGCCTTTCCTGGAGAATCCGGTCGAACTGTTCGCGCTGCGCTTCGGTCATATTGAGTTCTTCAGGCAGTTCCTCCATCATTTCTCGATAGTCTTCGCGGGCACGCCTTCCCTCTTCCATTCGTGCCCGACGGGCGGACCACTGTTCGCGCATGTCCGTAAACCGATCAAACTGTTCGTTATTGAGAATCGGCTCCACGTCGTCCATGGCCTGTTGCATTAACTCGAATGGATTCGGATATTCCTCGCGGAACTGTTCCCGCAACTCGCGGGCTTGATCTTCGTCACCGTTTCGCATCGCTTCCATCATCTCGCGACGCGCCTCTCGCATGCTTTGCATCTGCTCCCGATAAGGGGCGAGAATTTCGTCGTACTCCTCGCGCTGTGCTTCGTCGAGTTGCAGGTCGTCGACCAATCGGTCAAACATCCGTTCCATCCGCGGTCCACCGCCACCGCGACGTCTATCACCTTCACCCGGGCCCCATCCGCGTCCACCTCTTTCTCGGCGTTCTTGGGCGTGCGTTAGGGATGTCACGGACAATATCAAGGCAAATATCAATATCTTGCGTAACATCTTCTTCTCCATGCAATATATAGCACGTTCATGGATTGCCAGGTTTCGATTCGCAAAGCTGGGGGGCGTTCGCTGCGTAGCCTGTATCTGCCACGCGCCCCGGTGCGAACCACGCCCTCACAGTATAACACGCAATGAGGCTGGTGCTTGCGGTGGATCGTGAGAAACCGGTTAAGGCATTCGCGTCATTGCGGGCATTTCGCGGTCGAATCCTGGTTTGACCGGATGCGGAACGCGATTAAGCTTTGCAGTCCATGAATCGGGCGATTGGCATCGCATTTTTTGACAACCTTTAGGACGCAAGGCTGGCTTAACCGGCCCATATGAGGCATGGTTGTGCGAGAGAGGCTCGCGCAGGGGCTTTTCGACACCCAGCTTGGCGGGGGCGGATCATTTCGATCAACGGAATTGAGGTACGGTATGACCATTGCACGTGATATGGCCAGTTGGGCCAAGGCATTGAAATTTGAGGATCTTCCTGCAAAGACGGTACATGAAGCGAAGCGACGGGTGATTGACAGCATCGCCACTTCGCTGGGGGCGTATCACTCGAGACCCGCCAAGGTCGCTCGCGCCAAAGCGATGGCGATCAGCGATCCCCCACGGGCTGCAACCGTATGGGGTACCGAACATTATACCTGCCCAAGCCTCGCCACCTTTGCCAACGGTACGATGGTCCGCTACCTGGACTACAACGATACGTATTTAAGCCTGGAACCCGCGCATCCCTCGGACAATATCCCCGCCGCCATCGGCGTGACTCAAACGACGGGCAAAAGCGGAAAAGACGCAATTCTCGGCATCGTGATTGGCTATGAGATCCAGTGCAGGCTTTGTGATGCCGCAAGTCTTCGCGCCGGCGGGTGGGACCACGTCACTTACGGCGCGTTGTCTTCCGCGCTGCTGGCATCCAAATTGTGGGATTTAACCGAAGAGGAAATGGAGCACGCGTTGGGTATCGCGGGCGTTTCCAACATTACCACACGTCAAACCCGTACGGGCCAAATTTCCGACTGGAAGGCTTGTGCGTTCGCCAACGCAAGCCGCAATGGTGTATTTTCCGCGGACTTGGCCCGCAGGGGCTTGACCGGTCCTTACGAGATTTTCGAAGGGCCCAAGGGGTTGATGAACCAACTCGACATCCAAGGCGCGAAGGACGTTATGCTCGGCAAGGATGGCGATTTCATGATCGACAAAACCTACATCAAATACTGGCCGGCCGAGTATCATTCGCAGTCGGCGATTGATGCGGTTTTGCAACTTCGTCCACAAGTCGAGGGCAAAGAGATTGACAGTATACTCATCAAAAGTTTTGAGGCGGCAGTGAGTATTATCGGCTCAGAGCCGGAGAAATTACGCCCCACCTCGCGCGAAACCGCGGATCATTCGATGTTCTATTGCTGTGCCGCAGCTCTGATCGACGGCGACGTGACCTTGGACACATTTAAAGACGAGCGGCTGGTAGATCCTGAAATTCTCGCTCTTATCGACAAGACGAAGATTGTCGAGGATACCGAGCTCAACAAAGGTTATCCTAAGGGCATTCCCAACGACATCACGATCACTTGTAAGGACGGTACGGCCGCGAACAAGCGGGTCGATTTCCCGCGTGGCCATGCTGAGAATCCAATGACCGACGAAGAGGTGATTGCCAAATTTAAGCGATTGGCGAACGGTGTGATTAGTGACGCTACTGTGGATCGCGTACTCAACGAAGCGTTCGAGATGGACGAAATGGAAGACGTGTCGTCGATCTTCACGTTTCAGGTTCTGCCGGAGGCAGGTGCATAAGGACAGGCTGGCTGGGGCAGTCGCGATTGGGTATGCTCCGCAGGGATGGTAGATCAAGATACGTCACAGGCACATGTTCAACGGTCCGGTCGGGTGTCCCGGTCACTTTGGGCTCGATTCGGCAAGCGCGCTGTGGATTTCGTCGCGGCGTTGCTTTTGGTCGTCGTGTTAACTCCTGTCTGGCTGCCGGCGGCTTTGTTGGTGAAATTGACCAGCCGCGGACCATTGTTTTTTTCGCAGGAGCGTGTGGGCAAGGACGGGCGCATTTTTAGACCTATGAAGTTCCGCACGATGTCAGGTACGCGCAAGCCCGATCCCAAGGAGCTTGTTCCTCTCGACCATCCGGAAATCACGGCTGTCGGGTTTTACCTGCGGCGCTTTAAGATCGATGAATTGCCGCAATTGCTCAGCATTCTAGCGGGTGACATGGCTTTGATCGGTCCGCGTCCGACGCTGCCGGATCAGGTGGAAGCTTACGATGACTTTCGTCGCCAGCGTCTGCTTGTAAGGCCCGGGATGACCGGTTTGGCACAGGTGAACGGCAACACCGCCCTCTCCTGGGATCAA
The DNA here is from genome assembly GCA_028282665.1 of Phycisphaerae bacterium. GTDB lineage: Bacteria > Planctomycetota > Phycisphaerae > UBA1845 > UBA1845 > JANQHN01. The sequence goes on from JANQHN010000125.1 coordinate 4,398, forward strand.
CGCATTCTTTATGATATCGCCTACGTCAGGCGTTGCCGTTTCTTTCTTGATGTGGCGATTGTGCTGCGAACGCTGTTTGTCATTCTGCGTGGCGAGGAGGCATTAAAACGGCGTTTCCAGGATGGCCCTTATGCTGATTGGGTGGATATTCCGGAAGGCTATGAAACTGATTGTGAGTAGAAAGCTGTCGCACACGGCAGAACTTGTTGCCGCTTTGGTGGAGGTATCAGATGGCTCGTGTTTTGGTGATCGCTCCCCATCCGGACGATGAAGTGCTGGGTGTCGGTGGTTCCATTCTCCAGCACATTCGCGCCGGCGATGAAGTACACGTCGTTATCTGCACGCGGGGGCGGGAGTCGCGTTTTGGGGCCGATCAGGTACAACGCGTGCTGTCGGAAGCGAAAACAGCCCATAAATACATGGGTTTGGCCGGCTCACATTTCCTGGATTTGCCTGCTGCGGAACTCGATACCGTACCGTTGGTGGACATCAATACGGCGCTTTCGAATGTTTTCAAACAGGTTATCCCTGATACTGTCTACCTTTCACATTTAGGTGATGTGCATCACGACCACCAGGTTTTGTTTCAGTCGGCGATGGTGTGCATGAGGCCTACCGGTGGCCAGTTCCCCACGCGCATTCTCGCGTACGAAACGGTCTCAGAGACCGATTGGTACGCCGCCCCGACAACGCCGGCGTTTATTCCCAATGTTTTTCAGGATATCGAGGCCACCATCGAAGGCAAGCTCGAAGCGTGCAGCAAGTACGAATCCCAAATCCGACCGGCGCCGGATCAGCGATCCCTCGAGGCTATTCGAGCGCTCAGTGTCACACGCGGCAGTACCGTAGGCCTGCCGAATGCCGAAGCTTTCGTGTTGATTCGAGAAATACTGAAGTAAGCGGATTGCCTGAGGATTTATCTTGCAGGAACCTCATCATGCGCCCAGTCTTTTTCCGGGCGTGAGAAGTTGAGCAGGTGGCGTCGTATCGACGGTTTCCAGCTGACATTCCGTAAGGCGCATCGCGCCGTCTGCTGTCTTGACGATCAAATCGTCCTCCATCTTGCCTTCGAGTACAGTGCCCGGTTTAACCGAACGCTTCGAGGCCGGCGGCGGCCCTTCATCAGGGGCAAGCGGTTTGGCTCGCCAGATGATCAGCTTGTGCTTGTCCACGTAACTGAACGCGCCGTGATAGGGGCGTCCCGCTGCACGAATTAGACGGTAGATAGCATCCGTCGTAGCTACCCAATCAATCAAACCGTCCGCAGGGGTGCGTTTTTCGTAGAAAGTGGCCTTGCTGTGATCCTGGGGGATTCTTGGTAGGTTTCCGCTCTTTAAACATGGCGCGAGTTCTTTGATGGCTTCGGCAAGCACTTCATTGGTACGCTGAATCAGGTCTTCAGAATAATCGTCGTTAAGGACGGGTACTTCCTTTTGAACGATGATGTCACCCGCATCGGGCTCATCGGTAAGGTAAAAGAGGTTTGCAGCGGCTCGCATTCCCAGGAGGATTGTCCACGCGACGGGCGCCCGGCCTCGCCCTTCAGGCAGCATTGTCGGATGAAACCCGACTCCACCACTGGAGGCAATCGAAATGAGCCGATCGGGCACCAATTGCGACAAGCCAATGACCCAGAGCATGTCGGGTTTGTGCTTGCGGAGAAAGGCTTCGACTTCGGGCTCGGACACTTTGGCAAACGATAGAAACGGAATGTTGGCGTTATTCGCCAGCCGCCTTAGCGGCCGGTAGTCGCCAACCTTTGCCGCTCGCGATTCGTCCACGCCGCATACGCAGGCCACATCGACGCCCGACTCGATCAGGGCATTGAGTGCGTGCCAGCTCGAACTAACGCTTCCGATAAGTGCGATTCGCATGGTCCTGATTCCATTTGGGCAAAGAAGCGGCAAGCGTCTTCGCGGGTTCATGAAACCCCTATCCGTCCAATTGTTTCTTTAGTGTTTCGGCGAGCGCTTGACACTTCGACGATTGGCACCGCGTTTCGAATTGGCTGAGCAGTTCCTTCGCCGGTTCGATCAAGCCGTCGCTGGCCAGAATATGGGCCAATAGAAGCGCGGGCCAAAGGTTCTGAGGATGCCCCGACGCTTGAAGATCGCACGCGAGAGCAAGTTGCTGCTTGGCAGGCGCCCCGGCAACGCCGGTTGTGTTTAATCGATCGAGCCAGCTGAGTGCCTCGTCAATATCATCAGCGATAAGAGCACAACACGCGAGTGTCGCCATTTCGATAGGGAGGTGCCGGTTGGCTGAGATCAGTGCAGGTAGTTCTTGCTTGCAGAGATCACCTGCGTCGATTGGCGGAACACCAGGCCGGCGATAGCTTCCATCCGCGTGAAAAGCCATATGCTTGACGATTCCGCTGAACTTGTGCCAAGCGGAAGTGCGGTTCTTATTGGGGAGTACGTCAATTTGTTCCCGCCACATCTGGCTGTTCGAATCGTACATGCCCCGCACAAGAAACATCTGTTGAACAAACAACGCCTGTTCGAAAGAGTCCAGCCCCACGGTTGACGCTTGGGACAGCAGTTCCGGAATGCGGCCACTGTCTACCTGCCCGGTTGCTTCGTAAAGGCCCGCGAGATTGAGCAGGGCGGTTGGGAGGGCATACGGGGATTCGGCGATCTGCTCGTATTCCCGCATCGCTTCTTCGATTCGACCAAGATTCGCCAGCGCGACACCCAAGTTGGTTCTCGCTTCAAGGTTTTCGGGCATCCACAAGAGCAAGGAGTGAAGTCGCTCGATCGCATTTTGCAGTGTCTGTGGAGTGGCTTGGGCGATGTCCAGTTCCGACAGCCCCATAAGAGCAGTCACTTCGTAGCTGTTGGTCTCGAGCGCTTGATGGAAAAGTTCACGGGCTTTTTCGGTTTGTCCACGCTTTTGGTAGTGCTTGGCAAGAGCATTGACTACAGGGTTATATTTCGGCGCACTCTCGACCGCCTGTTCGAGCAGGGAAATTGCGTCGTCAGTTCTGTCTATTTCCGCGTACATGCGGGCAAGTCGGAATTTCAACAGTGGGGATTGTTTGTCGACCAAAAGCGCGATTTGCATGCGATCGATCGCCTTCTTACGCTGGCCCATGTCCCATAAAGCCATGGCAATGACCTGGTGTCCATCGCTTTGGCCTTTTGCGTCGGTCCGCTCGAGTTCGCGCTTACCTAGTTCGATAGCTTGCTCGAAATGCTTGCGCGCTTTCTCCTCCCGCCCATACGCTAACGCCTCTTTGCCTTCGTGATGATGCGTCCACGCAAGCCAGCCCCAAACCCTGGGTTGGTGGGGGAAAAGGGCGGTGATACGTTCCATCTTTGCGATTGGCGTTGCGTAATACGAAGAAGTATGGACATTCAAACCGATCAACAGTACCGCAAGCACCAAAATCATGGCGCCGGTGATTGCGCGACTCAAAGATGAGGCGCGCTTCTTCGTAACCTGACCATGAAGGCTTTCCGCGAAAAGGTAGACGGCGACTATCATGCCGATCATAGGCAGATACATGTATCGATCCGCCGCTAAGATGTTCCGTGCGGGGAATAGTGGTAAGGTTGACGCGATGGTCGCTCCAAACCACAGCACACCCAACAGAAAACCCTTGTATCGCAAGCTCGCCCATGTCACCCAGGCGAGGGTGGGTATAAGAATCGACAGAGCGACCAGCGTTGCATGATCGGTCCACTCAATCGTTTGTGGTGCCGGGTACCAACTTGCCAGCCCAACGGGCCAGAAGAAGTGTTGCACGTAGAACGCAAGCGACAGCACGACCCGGGCGAGTCGCGGCCCCTCAAAATGCTCGGCGCCGCCTGAGAAAAGTTCCGCTTGTGCGGTGGTCCAGATGTTGAGGGCGACGAAACCGATGTTGATGAGCGTGCAGCCGATCCAAAGCAGCCACGTCCGCATCGCCACACGCCGAAACGTACCCGCGGAGGCGAACAACACGATGAGCATCAACACGGGCAAGCCCAGTCGCACCTTGCTCAAGCCACAACAGGCAGTAAACAAAATCGCAAGTACGGCCCACTTCCAGTGTGCTTCGCGCGCAAACGTGGCCAAAGCGATGAGAGATGCGAGGGCGAACAACGTCGACATCAACATCATTTGACCATTGAGCCAGGCGATCGTTTCGGCCTGGAGTGGGTGAATCGCGAAAAGACTTGCGACGGCAAGCGCGTGTGTGTGTTTGCCCAGACCCAGGCGTCGCAGAAGGATCAACACAAGCACGGCGTTCGTTGCGTGCATGAGGACGTTGAACAGGTGGAAAAGCCAGGCTCCGGCGCTTGCCTCGCCGCTTTCGAATAGCCCCAGCCCATCGGCTAGCGCAAACTGAAATGAAAAGAAAACCATTGGCAATGGCTGATAGAGATCGCGATGAACGATGCTAAACAATTGCATCGCGTGAGAAAAAGAAGGGTGATTCACCAGCGCATGGTTGAGCACGAGTTGATGATCATCACCGCCCACAAATCCTCCTGTCAGTGTGGGCAGCCCTACGATGAGTGACAGCGTGACAACTCCTGCCACGTGTAACCAAAGCCCGCCCGCCTGGGAATTTGCAGGCTTTTTGGAGGGGGAAAGGTCGTCCGTGATTGATAGATCCGGTGTCTGTTGCATGAATCGAATTACATTAGCTTTTGATGACGCAAGAAAGCGCCCTGAAATCGCACTTTCGCCATTATAGTCTGAATGGTTTACACGGCGAATCCTTCCTTCCTATCAAGCCGTTACATCGAGATACACGTTGTCAATTTTCATCAGGCGCTTATGGCTCCTTTGCTACGCTGCGGCGAATCCTTCAAAATAGCCTACTTTTTGTCGCTACGTTCACCGTGAACTCTACGATCGATTATGAAAGAGAATGGAGTACGAAATGGCCAGTCCGAAAGATGTCGTCAAGATGCAATTGGATCAAGGTTCGGGTTTGTTCGAGGGTTTTACCAAGGACTTGTCCGATGAAGAATTCTTCAAGCCTGCGGTACCTGATGGGAACCACACTGCCTGGCTTATTGGGCATGTGGCGACCAGCGAAGTAGAAATGCTCTCGGCGATCACCGGCAAAGAGCCGGAAACGCCTGAAAATCTTAGTGAGCTTTTTAGGGGCGGTGCACCTTGCAATCAGGATCCCGCCGCCTATCCGGCGCGGCATGAGATTGACGAATTGATGAAATCGACTCGGGCGAATACGAACAAAATTCTAGCCACCTTTGATGATACGCGTTGGGACGAAGAATCGCCTGACACGCCTTTCAAGGACATGTTCCCGACGCTGGGTTCGATTTTCGCCTTGACCGCACTGCACCAATTCTGGCATCTGGGCCAAATCGCCGACAACCGCAGGGCGTTGAACAAGGCGCCCATCTTCAACATGTAATGCTCCGCGTTGACACCCTTTACGGCGTAGCGCGCTTGCTCTATATACGCTGGTCATGATTGAGTATTCGACGGATGGATCACTGGCAGAGCGGCGCGCCACGTCGGATTGGTGGCATCGGCGCTATGGGTTCGAACTGGTCGTTGTCTACCTTATCGGGGTGGCGGTTTCTCAATTCATCTACTCCGCCACCGGTCCGGGCACCGGTTTGCGAACGAACCTTGCAGGAAACGACTGTTTCTGTCACGTCAAGTTCGCCGCCATGCTCCCCGAAACAGGTTTGCTCGATGCGCTCCCCTGGATGTCGCAGACCATCTTCCGCGACGAGTTTACAAGCCATTACTACGGCTTTCATGTGCTGCTTTCTCCCTTCGTCCTCGCTTCCCACGCGTTAAAAGGTGATTACCTGCTCGGGGCGCGGTGGGCGATGTCCCTGTTTTTCGGGCTGAATCTGATACTCTTCATGTTAATCCTCATGAGCGAACGCATCAGGTTCCGTTGGCTTTTCCTGCTCCTCTTTCTGCTGATGCCACCCGATTTTTTCATCAGGCACGCCTATGTGCGCGCGCTGGATCTGTCTTTGATGTTTACGCTCCTTGGAAGTTTCTTCATCCTGCGAGGACGTTACATTGCGGCGGGCGTTACCTTGTTTCTGTATACGCAAGTGTACCTCGGTTCATTCTTTCTAGTGATCATCGCGGGCATTCACTTTGTGTCCGGGCTTCTGGATCGACCCAAATCAACGATCGATTGGCGGCTTGTTATCGCCATCGCCGTCGGTGGATTACTGGGTTTTGTGATTCATCCTTATTTCCCGGGCACGATTCATTATTTGGAAACGCAGATTTTCGGGTCAGGGTTGACGCCGGATATTCCGGTTGGTCGAGAATGGAATTCATACAAAAACGTCTGGAGCTTTGTGAACACGGCAGGCGCTCCTTTTCTCGCCTTGCTGGTGGCGATTGTCCTTCGTTTTCGCCTGGGGCGGCGCTTGTCACGCAACCAATGGACGATGTTTGTCGCGAGCCTGTTTTTCCTGGTCCTCGTGCTCAAGGCGCGGCGTTTCGTCGAATATTGGCCCGTTTATTCTTTGCTCGCGGCGGCACTGATCGGGGGACCTGTGTTTGGTTTCGCGCCGTTGCGTAGAGAAAAGGCAACGCGGCCGAATCTTCCGATTGTGGCGGAATTGGGTATTCTGCTCGCGACGTTGCTTGTTGTTGCAGGAGTTCTTGTCCAACTTTTCGTTTTCGGTTGGGAGGAACATAAGAAACATGTAGAGCACGTACTTTCATGGTGGTGGGTGTGGGCGGCACTTGCGATCTTATACTTTTTCACGGCCGTTCCCTTAAGAACGCTCGGGTTCACTCAAGCACAGTGTTCTCGGTCGAGCGATGAGTCTGTATCTGCAACGAACTTGTTCCATCCATGGGTCTTTGTTGTGCGCTTAACGTCACGATTATCCATTGGGGTTGTCTGTCTGTTTGTTTTCCTCTTGATCGGCGGTGTGCCGCTTGATGACGTGCGCGGGTGGGCCAAGGGCAAGTATAACCTCGACGCTGTCGAAGAGGCGTTGACCTTAATCGCCGATCAATCCGAGCCTGGCGACATCGTGTTTGCGGACGACTGGGACGTCTTTCCCGTATTCTTTTACTTCAATGATAAAAATTACTACATACTCGGGCTCGACCCGGTGTACGCGCTACGTCACGATCCGGAAATGTACGCCCGGTTCCAGAAGATCAGTCGCGGTCAAACGCCTACGCTCGCAACGTATAAAGCGGTAATTGACGGCAAAGAAGTGGAACGAAAAGTACGAGTCAAACTCACGGACATCCGCGACCGATTTAATGCGAAATTCGCAATCGCAGACAAGGAACATCTTGCGTTTGCGCGTAAGCTTGATAAAGCAACGAACTTGGCAGAGCGAATACTGCCACCGCCCGGCGAGCCGTATGGAGAGTACAACGTGTATCGAATTCTCCCCAAGCCGGAATGAATGTAAGGAGTACTCGAACCCCACATCCATACCTTAGCCATCGCAAAGTTTGTCGTAGGAACGTCGCAGTACGCCGTCGGGCACGTCGTCGACGACAACGGGTTCTCCGACATCGGTCAGCAGCACCATCCGAGTCAAACCGTCGCGGTTTTTTTTGTCATTTTGGATACGCTCCAACACGGAACTCCAGGCAGGCGGATCTTCGAGCTGAATGGGCAGTTCGAAATCGGTTAATGAAGTACGGATGCGCTCCACGACTGTCTTTTCGCAAACTCCCATATCGACTCCAACTTGCGCCGCTGCTAACATCCCCAATCCCACGCATTCACCATGTCGCAGGCGGTATCCGCAACAACTTTCGATCCCGTGCCCTACTGTGTGGCCGAAATTGAGTAGAATGCGCAGATCGGTTCGTTCGAGCGCATCAAATGTGACCACCTCGGCCTTGATACGGAGATTGCGTTCGATCAATTCAGCAAGTATCTCTTCATCCAGGCTTACGATTTGTTCCCGTTTTGCGTGCTGCCAGTCAAGAAAATCGGAATCGGCAATGAACCCATGTTTGATCGATTCCGCCAAACCCGCTCGGATATCACGCTTATTGAGCGTTTTAAGGCAATGTGGGTCAACGCCAATGAATATCGGTTGGTGAAACGCGCCAACGAGGTTCTTACCTGCGGGAATGTTGACGGCGGTTTTTCCACCGAGGCACGCATCAACATCAGCTTCGAGTGTCGTAGGACAAATGATAAACCGTACTCCGCGAAGCCAAGAGGCAGCGACGAAGCCGGCCAAGTCGCTAACAACCCCGCCTCCCACTGCTAAAATCAGGCCATCTCGCCCTAATCGAGCCTGGGCCAGCTTTTCGAACAACGTTGCCGCTGTCGCAAGCGATTTGGAAGCCTCCCCGGCCGGTATGATGTGCTCGATGAACTGAGTATTCATGCGGCGCAGCGCGCCCTGAATTCGAGACATATAGATGGGGGCAACGGTGTTGTCGGTTACAATGCAGGCATGAGAAAAAGTGCCGAGCTTGCTGATCGCCTGATCAAACCGGTCAATCAAGCCTGGTTCAATGAGTACGAGCGTTTCGTTATCCCGAAGTGTAAGGCGCAGCTCTCTCATAAGGCTCGCAGTCTACCAACCCCGAAGAAAATCGCGAGCGTACTTCTGATCAAAGGAAGAGCGAAAACACAATTATCGTTCCCTGTCGAACCTACCCCGGCAACCTGGCGTATAGAATTGTGGGTCGAGAGCTAGGGGATTGCAGTTGCCTTTGGGGACTTATTCCGATAAATTATTGCAAAGTAAAGGATTACAAGCTCTATTGGGCTGTTCCTCTGGACGATCCTGCCGATTGTAACGATTGTAGTTCATTGACCATAAATCAAGATTAGGTTAGAATCCTCGCCCAATGACGCGGTCTACTATTGAGAAACCAAGGCGCAAAGCCAAAACCAGAGCCGGAAAGCCACAGATTCGTTCCTACCGTTCCGCTTTAAATTACCTGGATTCTTTAGTCAATTTTGAGCGGTCCGGATTCGCAAAGTATAATTCGAAGAATTACAGCCTTTCGCGAATGACACGATTGCTTTCGGCTCTTAGTCACCCCCAGAAGCAGTTCCGTTCTGTCCACATTGCGGGGACAAAAGGGAAGGGCAGCACGGCTGCGATGCTTTCGGAGATGTTGCGCTCGTGTGGACATCGCATCGGTTTATACACGTCACCCCATCTGTTAGACGTCCGAGAGCGCATTCAGGTCGACGGCGAGTTAATTCCGGAATCCGATTTCGCAAAGGTGATCAATGCGGTTTCCCAGGTCACGACCAAGGCTCGAGTGAAAGATCCCACTTTCTTTGAGATCATGACGGCTGCGGCATTGCATTATTTTGAGCAGCAGGAAATCGACATCGCCGTGGTAGAAACAGGTTTGGGCGGACGGTTGGACTGCACCAATGTTCTCCAGCCGGAGGTCGTGGGTATTACCAGCATCAGTTACGATCACATGGCTCAGCTTGGCAATACTCTCGAGGCAATCACCAAGGAAAAGGCGGGCGTTATCAAAGAGGGCGTTCCGGTGATTAGTGCACCGCAAAAGCCTGAAGTGCGATCGTTACTGGAAAGCGCTGCCGAGGAATCCGGGGCGTCTATTCGCATGGCGGACGAAGGCGTCGATTTCTCCTGCCGGTTCGAGTTCTCTCGAACGGCAGGCCGGCACACGCGGATTTGCTTAACGACGCCGACAAGTCGGTTCGAACACCTGCATGTTCCGCTTTTGGGCGATCACCAGGCGATCAACTGCGGTTTGGCTTTGGGTATGTTGGATACATTGAAGAACCGCGGCATCAACGTGGACGATCAAAAGGCGATGGCGGGCTTGGCCAATGTCAAGCTTGAAGGCCGCATGGAGATCATTTGCGAAGAGCCTACGATTCTTGTCGATGGAGCTCACAACGCCGCCAGCATCGACGCGCTCATGCGAGCCATTGGGCAGAATATCCCTTACGACTCAATGGTGGTGATTTTTGCCTGCCAGCGTCACAAGGACATTGCGGGCATGATACGCCGTATCCAGCTCGGGGCCGACAAGGTCATCTTCACGCAGTGTGAGACCATGCGGTCAGCCGATCCGCAGGAACTCGCCGCCGATTACAGCGAGATGACAGGCAAGCTCTCTCAGGTCGCGCCCACTCTGGAAGAAGCCGTCGATATTGCTTCGAGTGCGGTTTCTCAGGGCGATTTGATCTGCATTACCGGCTCTTTCTACATCGTTGGCGAAGCGAAGCGGAAGTTCACCAAGCCTTCATTGCTCGTTTAGTCTGTCGCTTTTTCGGACACCTTCAAGGCATAGGCTTTAAGAAAAGTGTTAGTTAGTTGGATTTCGCGCCGGCGTGGCTCGTAAACCCGTAGTGGAATGCCTTTCGGCACTTGATTGGCATTGAGTAATGCAGGGTGATGCCAGCGCCCGCAAGGTAGAGCCGGTTCGATTGTTTTGCCCGAATACAGGCAGTTCGCATTGATTTTCCATCGACAAGTCGTCAGACCGCTGGTACAAGAAAACGAGTCTCATCCAGTAAGGCGTGTGCTCTTTCGCTTGTGACGCGAGATTCTGTCGTGGGCATCTTCGAAGACCAACCAACGTACCGGGCGGTGTACCGTAATCATCAGGTCGTTTTGGACGAGTCGGTCGAATGGCCTGAAGGAACACGACTCGTCGTTGCGCCGGTGTTGCCACAGTGCAATTTGGCGGAATGCGTAGCCGGTCATGTTATTATTGTCGGTTTCGGCCTTGCGGGTCGGTACGTTGCGGAGATCTGCGAGGCGGCGGGTTTATCGGTTACTGTGGTTGAGAAGAACTCGGTCACCGTTGAAACACAAGACGCCTTGGGCCGGAAGATTATTCTCGGTGACGGTACCGATGCCGAATCGCTCATGGATGCAGGGCTATCCGACGCAGCCATCTTGGCGTTGACCATGCCTGACGAAGACGCGGTACTCAGTGCGGTTGCCACTGCGCGCAGGTTGCGTCCCGATCTCTACATCCTTGCTCGAACAAACTATTCTTCGCGCGGTATGCGAGCCTCGCAGCTTGGCGCGGACGATGTGGTCAAAGCGGAACAAGCAGTTGCACTTCAGTTCTATCGCAAACTCAACCTCTACTTGAGAAAACAGGCTGGAGCCACATAAGGGGCTGTCATTCTTCACTCAGATTGAACAGTCGACCGGTGAGGCTCGTGCGATCTTAACACACTTACGATCCATTGCAGAATGGCGGCGCTGTCGGTGCGCAGTTCTCATGCTGCGGATTATTGGATAACGGTCTATTGGAGAACTCATAGGTAACCCGAAAGGGGACAGGGGCGGTATGACATTCTCACACCTCAATGGATTAAATTCAGCATCGATTGCGAAAATCCGTCCGTGGCTGTTGGCTCGTTCGATGGGCGAGCGCTCCTTTTGGAACTGCTTCGTAATTCATTTGTGCATAGGGTCACGAGGCTTCCTGCACTCTCAAAAAGGAATAGAAATTTAATCAGTGGCTCCAACACTAAACAGCTTGGTCTACATGGCAAATCGAATCGGGATGAGATAGCCTCGAATGACTATTTGGACTTCTTTCGGCTGAGCGTCTATGTGACGCGGAGAATGCCTATGGTACCATAGGTAGAACTTTCAGCAGGAAAGCGTGATCAACACCAGCCGGAGGCGCAAATATTGGGCCCATCTGCTCGATTAACGCGTGCACCGTATCGTTGAAGCGGTGTCTGAATTCGTCACTTCAACTGAGTCGATAAACCTCTTAGCACATTGATTAAGGTAGTAAGCGATGAGCGAAATCGACACTGGGCAAAACGACGCACAGCGATCTGCGCGAATTCCGTTGCGGGACCGCGAAGTGAGCGATTGTTCTTCGGAAAGATCGGTTGATCTTGTGATTCGACTTGACCGACAAGGTCGAATCGAGTTTGTCTCCGATGACGCCGCGCAACTTCTGCGAGTACGAGTATCTGAGCTCACTGGCCGAACTCTCAGCGAAATCATCCTTACTTCTGAGCTAATTGATTCACTCCATAAAGGCGTCGATAAGGCAGCCCGTTTGGGAGAGCACTTTGGAAGCGAAGTTGCTTTCAAAGGGCCAGGGAATGAACAGCGCCTCATCAGTTGGCGATTTATTCCTGAGACGAATGGCAAAGGCGAGATCGTGGCCGTATTGGTCATCGGTCGGGATATGACTGATCGGCAGATTGCGACCCAGGCGCTACAAAAGAGCGAAGCGCGATTTAAGTTGGCGATGCTTACGAGTCAGGACGGCATATGGGACTGGAACGTCAAGACAGACGAGGTCTATTATAGTCCGGGATACTCTGCCATGCTTGGCTACGTCGAATCCGAGATTGGTCGTACTGCTGAGTTCTGGATGGAATCCATTCATGCAGAGGATCGGGCCTTCGTTCTCGATGCAAACGCTGATTGCATCGAGGGGCGATGCGATACGTTCGAGGTTGAGTATCGAATGCGAACGAAGTCGGGCGAGTGGCGTTGGATTCTTGGGCGTGGCCGAGTCGTTTCGCGGGACGACTCTGGCCGAGCCGTTCGCCTAATCGGTACGCACGCAGACATTACACCTCGTAAACAGTCCGAGGACGCGCTTCGTGAGAGCGAACTTCGCTTCCGCGAAATTTTCGAAAACATGGGTAACGGCGCAGCGATTTATGAGCCGGTCAACGACGGTGAGGATTTTATTTTCAAGGATATAAATCCCGCAGGAGCACGCATCGGCGGACTGGAGCGTGAGCAACACATTGGAAGAAGTGTGCAAGAGGTTTATCCCGGCGTGAAAGAGCTTGGACTCTTCGACGTATTGCGAAAAGTGCATCGCGACGGTGTGCCGCAGTGGCATCCGATGTCTGCGTATGAAGATCAGCGGCTGACCATTTGGGTGGAGAATTATGTGTGTCGGTTGCCTTCGGGAGAGGTGGTCACTGTTTATGATGATATCACCGAGAGAAAGCGGGCGGAAGAGGCGCTCGAGAAACGTCTCGTCGCTTTGACCCAGCCGCTAGGGGACATCGGGGGACTGACGTTCGATGAACTTTTTAACCTGGAAGACATTCAAAAGCTTCAGGACGAATTTGCTCAAGCGACCGGTGTTGCGTCGATCATCACACGAATTGACGGTACTCCTATTACCAAGCCCAGCAATTTCTGTCGACTTTGCCGCGATATCATTTTAGAGACTGAGTTGGGGCGCGCGAACTGCCGCCGGTCAAATGCGACGATCGAAAACAGTAACATCGATGGCCCCACAATACGGCTGTGTTTAAGCGGAGGCTTGTGGGATGCCGGTGCGGAAATCAAAGTGGGTGGCAGGCATATCGCAAACTGGTTCATCGGTCAGGTGCGTGACGAGAGTCAGACAGAAAAGCAAATGCGCGAGTACGCACGAGAGATCGGTGCGGATGAAGAAGCCATTGTCGAAGCATTTCGTGAAGTACCAGTCATGTCACGAGAGCAATTTGAACACGTTGCGCAAGCACTGTTCACCTTTGCCGATCAACTGTCCAACATGGCGTTTCAAAATGTTCAGCAAGCCCGGTTCATTACGGAGCGGAAACAAGCGGAACAGCAACGGGAAGAATTGGAAGCGCAGCTTCGCCATTCGCAGAAGATGGAGGCCGTCGGCCAGCTTGCGGGTGGCATTGCCCATGACTTCAACAACATCTTGACTGCGATTCTCGGTAACGTCGAATTGGGAATGGACATCGTGCGTGATGAATTGGGTGAAGATCACATGGTGGCTCGCTCCATGTTGCAGATCGAGGAGGTTGCGCAGCGCGCTTCGGCATTGACGCGGCAGCTGTTGACGTTTAGTCGTCGGGATATAACCAAGCCTGAAACTTTGAACCTCAATGAAGTATTAGCCAACTTGGACAAAATGCTGAGGCGGCTGATTACGGAGAACATTTCACTTAAGGCGCTTACGGAGCCGCACCTGCAATTCGTCCGTGCGGATGCGGGTCAGATCGAACAGGTGATCGTTAACTTGGTCGTCAACGCCGTGCATGCGATGCCGGATGGTGGATGCCTCACGCTGGAAACTCAAAACGTTTTGCTTGATGAAAACTACGAAAGCAAACACGCCGAAGCGAAAACCGGACCTCATGTATTGCTTGCGGTCAGCGACACAGGTCATGGGATTGAGCCGGAAACACTTGAGCGGATCTTCGAGCCCTTCTTCACAACGAAGGGGCCTGATAAAGGGACCGGGCTTGGACTTGCGACCGTTCACGGTATTGTAAAACGCTCCGGAGGGCATTTAATGGTGTACAGTGAGATCAGTCGGGGAAGTAGTTTCAAAGTCTACCTTCCCGCAGTCAAATCTGTTACGGAAGAGAATGCAACCCCCATTCGATCTGCGCTTATCAGCCAGGGTTATGAGACCATCTTGCTTTGCGAGGATGACGAGGCCGTTCGGGAGTTAATAGCCCAATCCTTGGGGGGGGCAGGGTATCAGGTCATTCATGCAAACAATGGCGAGGAAGGCTTAAAAGCGAGTGAAAAACACTCCGGGCCAATTGATTTACTTATTACCGATGTTGTCATGCCGGATATTAATGGCCGGTTGCTGGCACAGCGATTGCGTACAAAACGCCCTGACCTTCCGACGCTTTTCATTTCCGGTTACACCGCCAATGTCATTGTTCATCATGGCGTTCTGGATCGCGATGTTCAATTTCTAGAAAAACCGTTTACTCGACAGCAGTTGCTGGAGAAAGTGCGCAACGTTTTGGATCAGGTGTGAGTGGAATCGTAGAGGCAAACGGCCCTTGGGAATGGCCCGTGCGTAGAGGTAGTGCATCAGTTGCTAAAGCGTTCTGATCGGCGTGAAAACTGGAAGCCAGGGGGATTCGAACCTAATGATAAGATGTTGCATGTACTATTAAAAGAAGCGGTTACGCGAGTTGGCGAGGCAAGTGTGGCGGTTTGCTGGGCCGAGCTTTGCGCAGGATCACAAACAGTACAAATCTTAGACGTATTAAACGCTCATCTTTGATGAAGATTATTCAAACACATGTTCTTCATCTCGGACACCACGCACGTGGATTCAAGGTCGTCGAGTGCCACATAATGGCATTCAGTGCGCCATGATTCCATCGTCTCTTATTAAGGTGTCTGCAGGCTAACGAGACACTCCTGGCGCAGCGAGTGTCAGATAATGTCAACTGATTCAACGTGCTTGCGGAATAGCGCCCAGCCGTGGTCGCCCAATCAATGAGATAGACAGTCGTTCTCGTTGAAACCAGTTGGTAAGGACTATATAATCAACCGGCGATTTTGCATCAACCGAAGGCGGATCCTTTCGGCGCGACAATACAATCGTCGAACCGTACCGCCAGAGTGCCTGGGGCTGGCCGACGCATCGCCGGAAGCGGCAAACGAGGGGAACCTACAGCATGAACGCATTATTTCATAGCCAAACTGCCTGCAACAGGCTCTTTCGCTGCTGCATGGTCTGGGCATTGATCATCGCTCCGACTCCGCTCGGCCTTCTGAGCGGGTGTAGCTCCGGCACGGTTCCGCCCCGCAATGGCGACAACGGCAACGCGAATGACAACGGGGGCAGCAGCAATCCAGACGCTGCGCTCACCTTGGATACCCTGGCCGCCAGTTGGGCCATCCAGCGCGAAACGGACGACAAGACCATCTGGGGCATCGCCCTTGCCGCCGCGCCAAGCAACGAATCTGTGGCGTTGACGGTGCTGTTGGATGAGACGTTTGCCCCGGGTACCCTCGAACTGTCAATCAACGGCGATGAGGTCGAGGGATACTGGAGTGACCTCGATGCGGAGCGAACGGAGAAGCCGAACTGGCAGGCGCAATACGACCCGTCCACGCGGCTTCTTGAAGGTCTCCTCACGCTCAACGGTCAAACCCACACGCTCCGTTTGCACCGGGGTATGAAAGCCACGGGTGCGGCCACGGCCGTCTGGAATCGAATAGGCGATGACGCCGGTGCTATCATCGCTACCGACGTCAACGCCGTGGCGATCAGCGTGCTTGACGATGACACCAACTGGCCCGTGGAAGGCCACTACGACGGCGCCTACACTGAACCGGTAGAGGGTTTCGAATTCCTCGCCGACGTCTTCAACTTTCTCGGCTTTGAGGGTGGCGGTGAAGGAATTTTCTTTGATAGAGGACAGCAACTACTCATCCTGGAACGGGCCGTTCCAGTTGATGGCGTTTTAGTCAACCGCGCCACCCGCTTTGAGAAGACTGACGAGGCCGGTGAGTTGACCGGGTTGTGGATTGGCAATGACCGGGAACCCGATGATAACCAGCTGGCTCGGCGACAGGTCAGGCGCGTTGTGGAATACGAAGGGCGAGTGTACATCCATCAGGGCGGCGATACCTACGCCCAAAGTCTCGAACGCTGGCAGATACTGGATTCCAGTGACACGGGCTACGAGGACAACAGCGAGGGTTTCGAATGGAGTGGCAGATTCAACCTCGATCGGACGCGCCTGGTCGGCGAGTGGGTGGGCTACGACGGCTGGTATCAGTCGATGGACCGCACGGCTACGCCAGGCCCCGCAGATTTGTCCGGATCGTTCGGTAGCGTTGACATCAACTACACCTTCTCCTACGTTCCACCCAGCACCGGCAGCTCAGAACTTTCCTTTGATGGCCAAACACTGACAATCCGTGACACGCGCGAAGACGGTGTCGATTTCGCGCTGGAAGCGGAATGGACCGGTGACCAGTTTGTCGGCGAGTGGTGGGCGATGGACACGCCCTCTGAGCGATATCCCTGGCGCGGTCACTGGATACCCGAATACAACTACCTCCACGGTCAATGGAGCGAAGGGGAATGGAGCTTCTGCCAGGCGGCCATCCGCCGGGCAGACGATCCCGCGGTGGCTGAGCGTGTCATCTTCCAGGATCCCAACTCGGCCCGCGCCGCGATGTTGCGTGATGAAGCCTCCGGTAGCCTCTACACCCTGTACAAGAACCAAGAACGCCTCACACACATGGTCGCCATCGTGGAAGGCGGGCAGCTTCGTGTCGACTTCGACGAACGCATGCGCCCCACACGAATGGCAGGGCCGGGTGAACTGTTGGAACTCGAATGGCAGGATACCGGTACCAGTGTTACGATTATCCACACCAACACGGAGACTCAGCTAGTCCAAACCGCGAGCCTTGAGTTGGATCTCTCAGACGAAGCCATCCTAGGCTATATCGCCGCCGCCGAGGTACGCGATAATGCTGACTATCAGGACCATCGTGACTTCATCGCCGATTTCCCCGGTGCTGTGGAAGCCATCGCCACCACGGGAATTGTCCCGCCGGAATACCGCCAGGGCACTCAAACCGGCAAGTACATTGATTCTATCCGCCAGCAAGCTGTCCCCGGCCGCGGCTTGGGCGTTGGGCCGGGTTTCCAGGTAGTGGTAGGAAATGATACGGGTGTTTTCGACACCATGTTGATCGCCGGTGCCATTCATTTCGCCTTGGGAGGGGCCGTGCTCGCCGCGGGCTTGACTTTTCCCGCCGCCCTCTTAGCCGTCGCCGGAGGCGCGATCATAGGAACAGCGCTGATCTTGGCATTGGGCTTTGACCTTCTATTCTTCCTGCTGTTTGGCAGCGACACCTGCTGTTCCCCCTGCGGCCTGGGCTGCTTTTTCAGTTGCTGCGATTTCTCTCCCGACCAGATACGAGAGGTCGAACCGCCCGATGGATCGTATTCGATAAAAGCTTAGCGCGACATCTCGACAGCGCACCGAGCCCGGCTTTGGCTAGAGCTTATCCCTAGACCGTTATCTTTTTAGGTAGTTCAGCATATTCTTGTATATTATGTTGAAACTCACCAAAGAGCCGTTGGGTTGGCTGGAATCGGTGATTCCTGACGCTCCGTGTAACTCCAAAGGTGGTCGGCCTTCCCGCTGACAAGCGGAAAGCGATCAATGCACCGCCAGATTGACAGTGCCACTTAATGGTCAGTCGGGTCGAACGAAGGAAAAGGACCACCAGATGTGCAATTTGACAGTGTGGTGCGTAGCATGGTGTTTTTCTTGGCCAAGCAGCTTACATCGGGTGACAACCATATGTCATCAATTGGCAATTTACGGGGGAGTGAGCGAGTTGGAGGTGGGTCGATAAACGTCTATTAGAAAAGGGCTTGCGACACAAATCAGCATCGTTTGACACGCTCTGACGTGCCCAAACAAAAAAACACCCAAAGGCAGGTCAAACTGGAGCCAGGGGGATTCGAACCCCCGACCTTCTGCATGCCATGCAGACGCGCTCCCAACTGCGCTATGGCCCCTATGGTTCGGGCGATTATGGACCGAATCGGCTTGAATTGCAACCAGCCGGATTCATCTCCCACGAGCAGGAGATAGGCTAAACGCAGAGCACGCAAAAAACGGATAGCTCCGTAATCCATCGTTTTCGGACGTGAAAGGTACAGGCTGCGGCATGTTTTTACGCAACCTGTCCTGGCGATGTTCTCACTACGGGCATAGGCCAAAGTCGTTCTTCACAATTCCGACGTCCCCCGGGCCGACTGCACCGTTGTGATCGAAGTCCAATACTACACACTCGGGCAGGTTTATGTCGCAACCGAAGTTATTCTTAACGACGCCTACATCACCTGGACCCACTGAGCCATTGCCGTCCAAGTCATATGGGCAAGGCGGGCCTGAGCAATCAAGACTGTGAATCGAGATGTCATCGATGTTCCAGCCCGAGTACTGCCAGCTCGTATCTGTCGGGCCCATCGTCCAACGCAGGCGCACGTCCGGGTTGAGGTCTGCAAGCTCACTTATGTCGATTTCCATCGCTGACCATTCATTGTCGGTGATTTCCGACGTGTTTTCCCAAAGCACTATCCATGAACTTCCGCCATCATGGCTGATTTTGACGTATGCGTGGTCGTAGATGGGCTGTTCTACGTTAAGCCAACGGTAAAACTTTAACGTCGCCCCTTGGATTTGTGAGCAATCAATCGAAGTTGAGGTTAAATACTCTTCGCCGAGATTGTTGTCGTAGTCCCCGCCTAAGTTGAAGCCGTAAACGTTGTTGCCTGTGTAGCCAGAAGTCGGATCGGCGTAGCCATGTGCGTTTCCACCTGCTCCTAATGGCTGGCCGAATTCCCAGTCGCCCTCGGTTGTCCAACTCGGATCCGTATCCAAAGGCTCATAAATTGCCTCAATGATCCCATACGCCGAGGTGACGAACTTTGTGCGATCCGGCGCAGTAACGGGATCGGTGAACACCTCATTGTTTGCGTTCATCACCGAAAAGTAATATTGAACCTCTTCACCGCAGATGGAAGCTGGAAAACTGGCCTCGTAGAGATCTGGAGCAATCATGGTCATCGACTCGGACTCCCACCCGTTACCCACGTTGTAATGGAGCACGCCGCTATCGAGCAGAGGTGGTGTATCGCCCAAAGCAGTCACATAAACAGTAACCGTGTCTCCGCCGTTTGGCGATACCATTGCAGGCAGGCCATTGGGGTACTGGAACGCCAGAATATCCGCGTTTACCTGTACGCCTGCGGTATCCACAAGCCAACCGGTGATGCTTCGAACCATCTTCTCGGCGAAGGGGAAGTTCAGGTTGCCCGGCTGTTCGAAGTTGTCCTGAGAGGTGTGGTAGTAAGGATTGTCCCATACATCGCCTTCGATCAGAAGAGCCGCATCGATACCCACCTCGTCAAACGGAGCGTGATCCGAAGCGCCGATCCAACCAGGCAGGGTAGGTATCAAGCCGTCTCCGTATTCCTCCACCGCCGCGTATAACGCGTCCTTGACGGGCGAGTTAGCCCGTCCGTAGATTTTTGCGGTTTCTTCGCCGACATTGTAGGCGACCATATCGGTAGAGATCATGGCGATGATGTCATCGCCGATATGTTGGTCCACGTATGCTTCGCTACCATACAAACCCTGTTCCTCGCGCGTGAACGCGACGAAGCGGATGGTGTAATCGGATGGGTACTGTGTAATGATGCGAGCGGTTTCGAGTACGAGGGCCGTGCCGCTGGCGTTGTCATCCGCGCCGGGATTGCCCACCGAGTCGTAATGGGCGCCCAGCACAATTTCCTGATCGGGGAAAAGAGTGCCGACTTTCGTGCCGACCACGTTGTAGTAAGTCGATCCGAAATAAGTGACGGGCTCAAGGGTGACCGTTAGCCCATAGCTTTGCATGAGGTATTCGATATTATTCATGCATAGGTCATGTTCCGGGCCGCCAACGCCGCGATTATCGCCGACGTGCGTATACAACCAATTGTCCATCAGATCGATATAGTTGAAGACGTCGACCTGGTTGGCGGCGACCATGCCGAGTTCGGATGCGGACGCGACTACCGGAGCGAGTGCGCAGCACATCGCCGCCAAACGACAAGCCCATGTCCTTTTAGCCATCATGGTAACTTCCTCATTTCATCTATGACTGTGCCACCCGCATTTGACGGGCCTGTTTCGATGTCTCCTGTTTGTGCGGGCCGCCGTTACTGAAGCGTAGAGAGCGGATACGCACACTTTGATCTGTTTTTTTAGAATACAAGATCGGACAGCTTAAAAGCAATGAAATAACGGAACGAAAGGATAACGTCTTTGGGGAGATGGCGTGGATTCATGTCGGGGATCAATCGCGTCCTTCCTCGGACGCTCCCATCGCCCAGCCCAGCCAGCCGACGAGGATATCGCATTCCTGATTGATTTCGGTTTCGAACCACCCGGGCCAAACGTCGGGCTCGATGACTTCATAGCCCCAAAGGATTACCAAAGCTGGCAAGAAACTCTTTTCTTCCCCTGCGACCCCCAGCGAATATCCGGAGAAGAAGTGGACTATGGTCCAAAAGTCCAGGCAGCCTTTGTCCTCGCCTCCGACTAATTGTTCAAAAACTTCCTCGGAGGGGACTACCGGGTTAATGATGGTTTGCGTGGGAGCGTCGGTTGTGCCTATGGGGACAGGGATGCAGCCGATCTGTACGGAGGTTACGAAGGTCGCTGCAATTAAAACGGAAACGATGAAGCGACCTGCCTTTTGTGTAGTGATTTGTGTCACAGTCAAGCTCCGATCTATGGGTGCTTTGAGTTGAGGCTGCAACGTAAAACAAAGAGCCGCTTGCGCCAAGCATTTGAGGCGCGGTTGTGCACTTTCGTTTATCGATCTTCATCGAAGATCGCACCGAGAACGGTTGTCGACATCGTATAAGTTATTTTCGGCGATTTCCGCAAGCGCCGGGCGAAATTGACGTGCTAAAGCGTAGCACCATCACGCGGTTGCGAAGGATAACGGTACGGACCTTGTTGTTTGGGGAGGCCGCCCTATACTCACGCCACCGTGTGAATTTTAGAAAAAACTATAAGGTTCGGACAGGAGAGCAGGTGTGACGGAGATCAAGGCGACGAACATTACCTGGCACGAAGGCCACGTCAGTCGGGAAGACCGGGAGAAGATGCTGAAGCAGCGTGGCGCATTGATTTGGTTTACGGGATTGAGCGGTTCGGGAAAGAGCACGTTTGCCTATACGCTGGAACACGCGGTGATGGGGCGTGGGCACCTGGCTTACGTGCTTGATGGTGATAACATCCGTCACGGTTTGAATAAGAACCTCGGATTCAGTGCGGAAGATCGCCAAGAGAACATTCGCCGCATCAGCGAAGTGGGCAAGCTCTACGTCGATACGGGAATCATCACCTCGACGGCGTTCATCAGCCCTTACCGCGCCGACCGAGATGCTGCGCGTGAGATCGTCGGCGAAGGCAACTTCTTTGAGGTTTTCTGCGATACGCCTCTTGAGGTTTGCGAACAGCGCGATCCGAAAGGTTTGTACAAAAAGGCTCGCGCGGGCGAGATCAAAGGTTTTACGGGTATCGACGACCCGTACGAGGCGCCTGAAAAACCGGAACTCGTCCTTGATGCGTCGAAAGTCACACCGCAAGAAGGCGCAGTGCAGATCATTGAAATGCTGGAAGAGGCCGGCAAGCTGTCTTTGTAAAGGTCATTTGGTTAAAAATCCCAGTAGCGGACTTTTTTAAAAACCAAAGGGAACCCGGGCTCGCCGAAACCCGAGTTCCCCTAGCAGGCTGTCCACCCTTTCGGGAGGAGACCCACACAGCCTCTGCAATACCTATCGTAAATGAAAAGGCGCTCCTTGAGGTTCGAGGAGCGCCTTTTGTTGCTTTCGAAAGCATCGTAGGCATGATTTTGAACTAAAGTCCTGCGTTGGGCTGACTCTCGCTACATTTCGTCGTACTTGCTTCGCTGGTGCGTTTTTGTTCATCGATGCCCAGCAACTCCGCCATTTTGGAAAGGGCGAAAGGCTTCTCTAGACAATACGCGGTGTCATTAGGGTCAAGCACTTCCTGTTGCAATGCGGCATCCGCCACGGTACGCACAAGCTGCACACTTGGATTCAGCGCTTTGGCGCGTGTCTCGATGCGGCGTACAGTATGCTCGGGTAATTCGTCGGACAGCACGACGGCTTCGATGTCATGCTCATTCAAAAAACACTGCGCATCGCCTTCGTTGTCCGCGACGAGAATTTCGAACCACTTGCTCAAATATTTTACGAGCGACCACTTTAACAGCGCTTGTGGCTCGACGATCAGCAGGCATCGGGGCGGCGTTGAATTAGCCCTTTCCTCAGACATGATGGTACGTACCGCTACTTCCATGATTCTCTCTCCGAGTTCGCCCATCGAGAACTAGCACAACGCGTGCCACAAAACGGGCTCCATCTCACTTGAGAACGCGCCTTTGCATGCCAAAAGGCGTGGCCGCTTCACATCGGCGCGATCACGCCTGCGACTAACGAATTGTTCATGATAAGGTAGGGATAAACTATGAACTGAACAGGTTGTAACTCACAAACGCACAATGTGTAGTTAAATGGTTGTCAGCCCATTTGCCATTCGTTTTGCTTTTGCCAGTGAAGGCCGTTTCGGCGTCGAGCAGGTGGGGCTATCGAGGCAGTTTCATGGTCCGAAATCAACATTTTGGGCCAAACTTTTCGCAGGCTGAGCGCCTGATCGGCCGAATCCTGCCCGCGAGAAAGCTTGTTATCGTCACACGCAATGCCAATCGTCATTTGGTTATTAAGAATGGTGAAATCGCCGATAGCTCTGACAACGTTTGCGGAAGCTCTCGGTCCGCTTTTTGCGGCTTCCGGAGTTCGCCGGTTCGTTGGGCATATCGCCCCACTCTTTGCGTATACCACAGCCGATGGTGAGGTGCACCGCGGGCTTCGTGTGGCGAATGCGATTGCAGCCGGTTATCCGCTTGCAGACGCTCATACAGAACCACGATCGATTTTCCCGTCAGACAAGCACGGATTTCAGCATCGCCAAGTGCGATCCAGGGAAACAGCGTAACAATATGGACATTTTCGCAGAATTCGGCACGCGGTTTTGGAGAGGTTTTGAACTGTGGCTGAATGGCGATTGTGGAACGACTCTTGCAACCGGGTGAAATGGAGCATGTCGCGCCGGGTGTTCGCCCACGGTGTGCACGTTCTGTAAGGTCCGGCCAAGCTGAACACAGCTGATCGTAATGGGCCGGTATCGATGGGCCGGTACGGCCTCTTCTGACGATAGCAGGAATAGAGCTTATTTGAATTTTCCGGGCTCAGCGAGCTTCGGCTTCGCCTCGGGGCGGAGTTAGGGCTGGCGGCGCGACAGGATGAGATGACATGACTCGACCGAAAGTCACAATTGACGGTAACGAAGCGGCTGCTTACGTCGCGCATCGCGTATCTGAGGTTTGCGCAATCTACCCGATTACCCCCAGCTCACCCATGGGTGAGCTGGCGGACGAATGGTCCGCGAAGATGGGTAAGAATATTTGGGGAACCGTGCCCCACGTAATCGAAATGCAGAGCGAAGGTGGAGCATCTGCGGCCGTGCATGGTGCGCTGCAAACGGGATCACTTTCTACGACGTTCACTGCCTCGCAAGGTCTGTTGCTGATGATCCCGACGATGTTCAAGATCGCGGGCGAACTCACGCCAACGGTATTCCACGTGACCGCGCGAACCGTCGCGACTCACGCGTTGTCCATTTTCGGCGATCACAGTGATGTGATGGCGGTTCGCTCGACGGGCTTCGGGCTGATGGCTTCCGGCTCGGTGCAGGAGATCATGGATCTTGCGCTGATCAGTCATGCCTCCACACTCAAAGCACGCGTGCCCTTCCTTCACTTCTTCGACGGTTTTCGCTCCTCCCACGAGGTCATGAAGGTCGAGCAACTCAGTGAGGATGACATTCGTGCGATGATTGACGACGACCTCATCGCCGCGCACCGCGACCGCGCGATGAATCCTGACAGGCCTGTGCTTCGCGGTACCGCTCAGAATCCGGACGTTTTTTTCCAAGCCCGCGAAACGGTCAATCCGTACTACGCAGCGTGCCCGACCATCGTGCAGGAAATGATGGACAAGTTCGCTTCCATTGTCGGACGCCAGTATCACCTGTTCGATTACTTCGGCGCAGATGATGCGGAGCGCGTCATTGTCATGATGGGCAGTGGTGCTGAGGCTGCGCAGGAAGCGGTCGAGTACCTGGTCGAGCGGGGGGAGAAGGTTGGCTTGGTCAAGGTCAGGCTTTTCCGTCCGTTCAAGGGCGAGGCGTTGGTCAACGCGTTGCCCAAGTCAACCAAGTCCATTGCGGTATTGGATCGAACAAAGGAGCCTGGCGCCGCCGGCGAGCCGCTTTATCAGGATGTCATCGCTGCACTGTTCGAGCATCAGGACGTCAGCGGCAACCATTTCGGCCGGACGCCGAAGGTGATCGGCGGGCGTTATGGTCTTTCCAGTAAAGAATTCACGCCATCGATGGTGATTGGCGTGTTTGACGAACTAAACCGCGAGAAGCCCAAGAACCACTTCACTATGGGCATCAAGGATGACGTTTGCAATACATCGCTCGAGTACAACGAGGATTTGTCGACTGAGCCGGACGACGTGGTTCGTGCGATGTTTTTCGGATTGGGCAGCGACGGTACGGTCGGCGCAAACAAAAACTCGATTAAGATCATCGGCGAGGGAACGGACTTCTACGCTCAAGGTTACTTCGTTTACGACTCGAAGAAGGCGGGCTCGGTGACGGTGTCGCACCTCCGCTTCGGTCCCAGGCCTATCCATTCGACGTACCTCATCACGAAATCGAATTTTATCGGTTGCCATCAGCAGGTCTTTATGGACAAGCTGGATGTTTTGGCCTGTGCAGCCGAAGGAGCGGTATTCCTGCTCAATACTCAAGCGGGACCTGATGAAGCGTGGGATACGCTCAATCGCCAGGTGCAGCAGCAAATCGTTGACAAGAAACTCAAGATGTACGTCATCGATGCGTACAAAGTCGCCGGTGAAACGGGCATGGGAGCTCGCATCAACACGATCATGCAGACGTGCTTCTTCGCTATCTCGGGCGTTTTGCCACAGGATGAAGCGATCGCGAAGATCAAGGACGCGATTCAGAAAACGTACGGCAAGCGTGGCGAAAAGATTGTGAACATGAATTTCGCCGCCGTGGATCAGGCTGTGGCGAATCTCTATGAAGTGAAAATTCCGGATGAGGTCACCAGCACTTTCGACCGCCCGCCGGTTGTGGCGGAGGAAGCGCCGGAATTCGTCAAGGACGTGCTCGGCAAAATGATCAGCTACGAAGGCGATTTGCTGCCGGTGAGTTCATTGCCCGATGACGGCACATTCCCCACAGGCACCGCAAAGTGGGAGAAGCGAAACATCGCGCTGGAGATTCCGGTTTGGGATCCTGACACGTGCATTCAGTGCAACAAATGTTCGCTGGTTTGCCCGCACGCGGCAATTAGGCCCAAGGTTTACGATGCCGCCTTGCTCGACAGTGCGCCTTCGACGTTCAAGTCGACCGACGCTCGCGGTAAGGAATTCAAGGGTCTGAAGTACACGCTCCAAGTTGCTTGTGAGGATTGCACCGGTTGTGCTTTGTGTGTGGAAGTCTGTCCCGCGAAGAACAAGCAGGAAGTCAAGCGCAAGGCGATCAACATGGCGGCCCAGCCGCCGCTCCGTGAGGCCGAGCGAGAAAACTACAAGTTTTTCCTGGATACGATTCCCGACTTTGATCGCACGCGGCTCAACCGCAGCATGGTCAAGGATTCGCAACTGTTTCAGCCGCTTTTTGAATACAGCGGTGCGTGTGCGGGTTGCGGTGAGACCCCTTATGTCAAATTGGCAAGCCAGCTTTACGGCGACCGGATGATCATGTCCAACGCGACGGGCTGTTCGTCGATTTACGGCGGGAACCTGCCGACCACGCCGTGGACCGTGAATGCTGAAGGTTGTGGTCCGACGTGGTGCAATTCGCTCTTCGAGGATAATGCGGAGTTCGGTTTGGGCTTCCGCCTGACCATCGATAAGCAAAAGGAGTTCGCGGAAGAACTGTTGCACAAGCTATCGGGCAAAATCGGTCAGAACATGGTTGACGCACTGATGAACGCGGATCAGTCGACCGAGGCCGGTGTGATCGAGCAGCGTGGTCGCGTACGCGAATTGAAGAAGAAACTCGCAGGGGAAACAGGCGTCGATGAAAAAAATCTGCTCGGTGTCGCGGATGCACTGATCAGGCGAAGTGTTTGGATTTGCGGCGGAGACGGTTGGGCGTACGACATCGGGTACGGTGGTTTGGACCACGTGCTCGCGTCGGGACGTAACGTTAATGTCTTGGTGCTCGATACCGAGGTCTATTCGAACACGGGCGGGCAGATGTCCAAGTCCACGCCATGCGGTGCGGTAGCGAAGTTCGCCGCGAGCGGTAAGGAAATGGGCAAAAAAAGTCTGGGTATGATGGCAATGACTTACGGCTACGTTTACGTCGCGCAGGTTGCGATGGGGGCTAGCGACAACCACACAGTCAAAGCTTTCGTCGAAGCGGAAAGTTACGACGGTCCGTCGTTGCTGATTTGCTACTCGCATTGCATCGCTCACGGCATCAATATGAGTACGGGCATGGAAAATCAAAAGAGGGCGGTCGAGTGTGGCCACTACCCGCTGTATCGCTTCGACCCGCGCCGTAGCGCGGAAGGGTTGAACCCGCTGCAGCTTGATTCCAAGCCACCGAAGATCGGTTTCCGGCAGTATGCGGAAATGGAAAACCGCTATCGTATGCTGCTTAAAAGTCAGCCGGATCGCGCGGATGTGTTGCTGACGATTTCGCAAAAGCAGGCAGAGGCGCGGTATGCGGAACTGGCCCGTTTGGCGCAAGCCTGGCCTGACGTGCAGCAGGACTAGATGCCCGTTATCAGAGCATCAGGGCGCAAGTCCGGCGAGACAAAGCGAGTGCGTGGAACAATCCTTACCCTCGTAAGGAGACCGAACGAGGACGACCGTTAGAGGCAGGTGGCACTAGGCGCGGGGCTCGATTTGGAAAACACTACCGCCATCGAGCAATGGTGCTGGAGCATGAACCGATTTACGGACGCCTATTGAGGCGTATCCGATACCAATCAATGTGAAAGAGAGCGAAAGCTATGGATCTCTCGACGACGTATTGCGGGTTTGAATTGAAGAATCCGTTGGTAGCAGCAGCCTCGCCGATGTCGCGCGAGGTCAGCGGGGTTCGCGCGTTGGAGGATGCTGGTGTGGCAGCAGTAGTGGTCTACTCTCTCTTCGAGGAGCAGATCGAACACGAAATGGCTGCTGCGGCGCATTTCGAGAAGTTGGGCACGGAGAGCTTCGCCGAGTCGCTTAGCTACATGCCTCAGGTTGAAGAATACACGAAAGGTCCTGACGACTACCTCGAACACATCGCCGCCCTTAAAAAGGCGGTCAGCGTGCCGATCATTGCCAGTTTGAACGGCAGGACAGTTGGCGGATGGGTCGAGTACGCGAAGAAAATGGAACAGGCGGGCGCGGACGGGCTTGAGATGAACATCTACCGACTCGCCGCCAACCCCAACATGACCGGCGAACAAATCGAAGGTGAGTACCTCGATATTCTGCGTGAAGTGAAGAATTCAGTGAGGATTCCGGTTG
>JANQHN010000165.1 GCA_028282665.1 Phycisphaerae bacterium
CGCCCCGCTGCCCCGTAGATGTGTTAGTAGGTGTCGACAACAGAGTGTACGTGGCAGATACCGCTTGGCGAGCGGTTCTGATGTATGATCTCGATGGCAAGTACTTGGGAAAACTCCCCGAAATCGAAGGCGCTTTATTTAGACCCACGTGTTTGACGATGCGTCATCGAAAACTCCTTGTGGGAAATTTGGATGCCGGACGCATCGAACGCTGGAGCTTTGATGAAAAGAGGTGGTATGCACCTTTAATCGCGCCGGAGTGGGCCGGCTCTAAGATCAGCCCGGCAGGCATGGCCACCCAGCCCGGCGACGCCACACTGCTAATCGCAGATGCCGTACAAGGAGTCATCCATCGTATTAACGCTGAAGGTGAATGGCTTAAACCGATCGGTCAATTTGGCCGGGCACCCGGTGGTTTGATACGCCCGAAGCACATCGTTGCCACAAACAGCGGCCCGATTTTCGTCACTGATGCAGGGCGGCAGTCCTTGGTTGCCTTTGACGGGGATGGACGGTTCCTAATGGAATTAGGCGGCGATACCAACAGGCAAAATTTCGTCAAGCGCGGGACGGATCAAGATTGGCGCGGCTTTACGCTCCCCACGGGTTTGGTCCACGTGGACCGGGGACAATTTGCAGGCCGTATGGCTCCGCCAAGATCCACCAACCCAAAGCCACTTTCCTTGCCGTGGGAGTTTCTCATTGTGGCAGATGGATTTGGTAAACCCTCTCTTACGCTCATCGGCTACTATTCTCAGGAAGTGGTGGGCCTGTTCGATGAATAAACAACATGCATACAACTTTGCCATGTGGCAATCCCGCTTGGCCTCCAACAAACGCATGCTCCGGGTAACCGGTCTCCTTGCGGGTTTTCTTTTCCTCTCCATCGCAGCGACTGCGGACGAAAAAAAACCTAAAACCCACCCTCCTGGCGAAGAAACACTATCTCTTTCTAACCCTCATTGGACAAAAGATGGATGCATGGTCTGTCACGAGGAATCGATGGCGGGCAAAGTAGCGTCGGAGAATCACGAAACAAACGTGTTTTGTTTATCTTGCCACAACGGTCGCCTCGCTCCCTCCGAACCTCACCCCATTCACCGCTTGTTTAATCGCGCGGACCTGAAACGCCCCGACGGCTGGCCTTTGGTCGATAATGAATTGGCCTGCAAGACGTGTCACGATGTAACACGCGGATGGTCGCAAATTCCAACTCGCCCAAGCTCCAATCCGATGTTTCTTCGCGATTTCGAAGACGGCCATAAAGCAGCTTTTTGCCTCAAGTGCCACACGCCAGGAACGGGCAGCGGTAAGCATAACCCTCATTTGATCGTGCAACCGGATGGTTCGATTGCTAATGACGGTTGCCTTTTTTGCCACGACGAGACCATGACTTTCGACAAGCGCAATCAAAAGTTTCGAACTGGGGAATCGCACCTCGTTGGTGCCGAGCTCATCCTGTGCATTGGATGCCACACACAACACATCGACTATTTCGATCCCGGTCACATCGGCGTCGTCGCCTCGGAGAAAATTCTCAACAATCTCGCCCAGACGAGGTTAGGTGACCGCGAGGCGTTAACCGTTTTGCCGCTTGGCGAAGGTAATGTCGTTCGTTGCACGACTTGTCACAATCCTCATCAGAAAGGCGTGTTTGAAGACGGTAGCTTACTGGGTTTGGGGGGCCTGCGGTTTGAGCCGAATCGCCGCGAATTGGCTTTGCGCGGTGCAGGTGATCGGATTTGCGAAACATGCCACCTGCCACAGTCGGAGGCAAAGGATGAACAGTAAGCACACCTTAACACTCTTAGTTGGCGCGGTTGGTTTTGTCTGTCTCGCACTACCCTGTTTTGGGCAGTCGGCCACAGCGTTTCCTCCCAAACAGAGCGACTCGGCAAAACTCATTGCAGAAGCCGGCGATGTTCCGATTCAGCATCCCATGATTGTCGATGACGTGAAGCGTCTCAATAAATCCGGTCTGCCGTTTCGCCCGATTTTCACAGAACATAAGACAGAGGGTTACGAGCAAGTCACCAGAAAACCAATTAAAGCTGCGTTAACCTGCGCCACTTGTCACGACGCAACCAATAAGGCGAACCCCGGATTGCTCATTGCTCCTATGAATGAACTTTGTGTGAAATGTCACGCAGATACCGCTTCTTACGCGGTATTAGCGCATGACCCGACCACGCATCAAAATGATTTCGCGAAGGTTGTGGGACAGGATAAAGCCAGACGATCCTGCGGCGCATGCCACAGTATTCACCAATCGCACCCCGAATCGACGATGCTGCTAGCAGATGTACCTCGGGGCGAGCAGGCAGTTGGTGCGAAACTCTGTGCACCGTGTCACACGCAATACGCCAGCCTGCACAACAGCCTGCATGCCACACGCTTTTTGCGCGAAGCCGGCGTCACGATAACCGATGATCCTATGATCGGAGAATGCTGGTCATGCCACCGGGTGCATATTCGCCCGCGCAACGATGAACTGCCCGGTTGGGCAGCGCTGCTCGGGAATAAGAGCGACTCGGCTTCGGTTCGCAAATGCACGGGATGTCACAGCTTGGCAGGCGGGGCGCGAGCTGTGGATCACCTCACCCACCCCATTCCCACTGTGCGCAACATCGTAAAACCCGGCGAATCTGGCTTTATGCCATTGCTCGGAAAAAATGGTACGCTTGACAGTGCGGGTGAAATCGTCTGCCGCACCTGCCACGTACCGCATGGACGGATCGAATTAGCCGTACAAAGCCAGTCACCACTGCCGGACAACAAACTTCGTGCGGTAAGCCCAATGCTTAAAGCCTATGAAGGACCAAACCCGTGCAAAAGCTGTCACGGGTACGATGGCCTGCGAAGACATTTGTACTACCACTTCCCCACGAAGCGCAAATGGCAACCAGCGATTGACGTTCCCTTTGAGCCCCAAGAGTAACGCTACGAACGATTTTTGATCTTTTCCGCTTCGGCCTTCAGTGCATTTCCTATGATGGTTAAATCCTCGTCGGTAAGGTCGTCACCGTGTGTTTTGAGTAAGTCGACAAAGAACACAATCTCTTCATCCGCCACGGGAAAACCGAAATTACCCGTTGGAGCGTCCGATGTGGCAACTACCTTACCATCCACATCGACAACCGCCATCCAAGGAATACCGCCCTTATCATCACTGCGAAACCTGGCCACTACCTCATCCGCCCTCTCCATGCGATCGACGTCGACTTTGCGATCGATGAAATCCTTTCCAATCAACGGTGCAATGTCCTCACGGGCGAGGAAATCATCCAATTTATGGCACCACGGGCACCAAGGGGCTCCAAGGTGAAGCATCACAAGCTTGTCTTCCGCTTTCGCGCGGATCATTGACAACTTCATCAGCGTTGGCGCATCAAGTTTCTTCGTCTGATACTTGGTCAGGAAAGCATGAACCTTTTCGGGATCGTGCTCACCGCCTTTTTCGAGGGAGCCCGTTTCCTGATTCGCGAGCACCTCGCCGTCGGCGCTGAGGATCGTCAGAAACGGTACGCCGTTTTCCTTGAGGTTCGCACCGTATCTTTTAGCAATGTGCATGTGCTTATCGAATCGTCCCAAGTCGACCATCACCATTTGGTATTCGTAGAGCAGCACTTTCGCAATGTCTTTATTCGTGGTGAACAGGTTGTGTAGTTTGTGGCACCAGCTACACCAATCGCCCCCGTACATAATGAGGACACGCTGGTTGTCGCGGCGAGCATTCGCAAGCGCGGCGGCGATGTCCTTATCGGCATTCGCTTCGGTATCGTAGATGTTTCCCTGATCTGTTGCCGGACGATCACTGGCCTGCTTGGGCTCGGCGACGGTTAAATCACTTTTACGCGACTGACATCCCGCCATTGCTCCGACAGCGGCGAGAACCAAAACGAGCGTCAACGATATCGAGTTCTTGATAAACATCTTCAACTCCTATAGCTAGCGAACCTTCAGGCGTTTTCCGGCTGGTTTTCCCACCTGCGGCAGTGTAATCGCAACGAGATTGCTTGTCGCGTAACGTACGAACAGATGCCGTTCGCACAGATTCGTCCCACTAGTGGGCAGAAGCCGAAACTCTAAGAATGGAGAAAGTCACGGCGCATTCGCCTCCGCCAATCGATCTATGCTTTTTCCTTTTCCCAAGAAGGTAACCGCCCGGGCGTCCAGGGAGCCTCCGCCTTCTCGAACTTACGTTCCAAAGCGGGTAACGCCTCTTCAAAAATAGGCCTAAATTCGCTCATGAATTCGCCGAATGCGTCTGCGGCATACTCGTAGTTGTCGAACTGAGTCTGCGTGGGAGGCGAGGTCACGCGGCGCTGCGCACGCAACACGCGCGAAACACGATTGCTAATAGACGGCAAGGAGGGGACGTTGTGCTTGCTCAGTATCGGATCACCCACGAGCTTGATCTTCAGGCCCGCTACCTGCTGCCTCATTCCTTCCAACTCGATCAGCAACACCGGATCAGCATCGGGTGTTGCGTCGAATGTAGCCTTCAAGCGATCGAATCTAGTTTCGACCTCGCCAACAGCACGAATCGCTCCTTGAACTGCACGATTCAATCGACCGACTTTTTTTTCAAACGCGAGAACCGCATCCTTATCCTTTGCAGCGAACGTGGCCCATTCAAGCGGAACGACTTCAAACTCGACCGGCTCCGCCAGCGTTTCGAATTCGGCGTTGGCCAGTTTCTCCAACGTTACCGTGTACTTGCCAGGAAGCGCTAAAGGACCGGAACCAACTTTCGTTCCGGAAACCGGTGATGTGGATGGATACCGCAAATTCCACGAAATGCGGTGAATGCCTTTCGATCGCGAGCCCTTTACCCGGCGTACCAGTTCGCCTTTGACGTCACGGATTGTTAGATAGACCACCGGATCGCTCGTTTGGTTTTCTTCGCGAAGTTCATCGATGGTCGGATAGCCATCGAAGCACTCTTTCTCCAGCGCTTTTTTCTCCTTCTCTTTACGCGTCTCTTTGAAGGTCTTGATTTTCTCCTTGAGGTAATAAGTGAAGGTTGCCCCATACGGTGGATTGGGTGCCGTATAGTAGGACGCACCTTGTGAACCGCGACCGGACCGTCCACCAAGCCTGCTTGTTTGAATGTAGCGTAACGCCGGTTTCACCGGAAAGACAATCGCTTTTTCGTTAACGAGTCGTTTGGCATCAACTTCACGAAGTGGCGTGTAATCATCCAGAACATAGAATCCACGCCCAAACGTACCTGCGACGATATCGTTCTCTCGCCTCTGGATAGTCAAATCGCGTACGGCGATGGTCGGAATACCTCCTTTCAATTGCACCCAATTTTCCCCACCATCGACCGTGAAATGGGCGCCAAACTCCGTCCCCAGAAACAACAATTCGGGTTTCTCGTGATCTTCAAGCAGCGAGTAAGCGACGTGCCGCTCGGGAAGAGTTTCCGCAATATGCTCCCAGCTTTGACCACGGTTACGACTGACAAGCACGTACGGCGTGAAATCGCCCATCTTGTGGTTGTCAAAACAGGCGTAGACCGTGTTTTCATCATGCATGGATGCAAGTACACAGCTCACGTAGCTCATGTCCGGCACCTCGGGGAAAAGTTCGATCCTTCGCCAGTGCGTTCCCCCGTCTTCGGTCACGGCGATTACACCGTCATCGCTGCCGGTGTAGATCAATCCTTCGACTAACGGCGATTCCGATAGCGCGACAAGGTTTCCGTAGTACGAAGTGTTCTCGTGCTTGGAAACCGCGCCGACAGGCTGAATTTTGCCGAAAACTTTGAGCTTGTTGCGGTCGAGGTTGCGCGACAGATCCGGGCTGACTTTGCGCCAACTGTTCCCGCGATCATCCGATCGGAAGAGAATGTTTGCACCAAAGTACAATCGCGTGCGCGAATGAGGACTAATAATTAACGGCGAATCCCAGTTCCATCTGTACGGCTCATCACCGGGAAGCTCGCGCGGTTTGATATCGACTCGTTCACCGCTTCGGCGATCGAAACGAACAAGTACTCCGTACTGCAACTGGCTGTAGACAATATTGGGGTCCTCCGGATCAATTTGCGTTTTGAAGCCATCGCCCCCCAAGGTGATGAACCAGTCCTCATTGGCAATCCCGGCCGGTGATTTAGTTCGTACCGGTCCGCCAATGGTGTTGTTGTCCTGCGTTCCTCCGTACACGTTGTAGAACGGCTCGCCATTGTCTACGGTAGCGCGATAAAACTGCGTGATCGGCAGATTGGGCTTGTAGTCCCAATGTTCACCTCGATCGTACGTCTCGTACACACCGCCGTCGCATCCGATCAAAATGTGCTTGTTGTTCTCCGGATTAATCCAAATCGCGTGATCATCGACGTGCCTATCCACACGCGGCAAGCGGTAGAACGTCTTTCCGCCATCGTCCGTTGCATGAAGGAATGTATCCATCGAGTAAACGCGATCCACATCCACCGGATCACAGATGATTTCATTGTAATATTGCGGACTACTAGACTTGTAACTGCTCCGTCGCTCCCACGTTTCACCGCGATTCGTCGAGCGATAGAAACCGCTCTTATCATCTGCCGCCTCCACAATCGCGTACACGACATCAGGATTGACCGGGGAAAGGTCCAGACCAATGCGCCCCATATTTACGCTTGGCAACCCTTTGCTCGTTTTACGGAAGTTCTTACCACCGTCTGTAGATTTGTAGATGGCAGACTCCGGTCCACCGTTAATCAGTGTCCAAACATGACGCCTGCGTTGATACGAAGAGCAATAGACGACGTCCGAATCGCGCGGATCCAGATGCACTTCATTAACTCCTGTATCGTCGCTGATGTGCAAAATACGCATCCACGTTTTGCCGCCGTCGGAGGTCTTATAAAGACCGCGATCACCGCCGCTCCGCCACAATGGACCTTGCGCAGCGACATAGACGATGTCACTGTCGCGCGGATCGATTGCGATCATCCCGATGTGTTCGGATTCTTTCAACCCGAGATTTTCCCAGGTCTCCCCGCCGTCGCGCGTGCGATAGATACCGTCACCGAAAGATACGCTGCGCTGGCTGTTGTTCTCACCTGTGCCCACCCAAACGACGTGTGGATTCGCCGGATCCATGGCCAAACAACCGATGGAATACGACCCTTGAGAATCGAAAACGGGCTTGTAGGTCGTTCCACCATTGATCGTTTTCCATACGCCACCACTACAGGCGGCGACCCAATAATGCGCATCATTATTGGGATCGACAACGATATCTCCTACCCGACCCGAGGAAAGCGCAGGGCCAATCCCTCGCCATTTCAGTCCGGAAAACGTCGCGGCATTCATGCCGGTCGGCTCATCGCACTCCTTATCTTCTTTCCCTTCCATCGCGTACGTTGAAGCTTGAAGCGTTAGCATCAAAACCACGAGCAGGCACCGTAACCACCACTTGCACATGATTGCCCCTTTGCCGTCTGCAGATAAAACACTCATCGTTCGCTCGTAGCGACCCTGCACTGACCGGACCCGAACCGCTTTCCCGCATGAGAAATATCGGACGTTACACGGGGCCGGTGCAGCACTTCTCTCCTCCGACAGGCCTTTGACAGGGAACTGGCGGGGATTTGTATTCTTTTTCATTCTAGCGGCTGAAGCAATGTGATTCTGTCAGCTTGCTGTACCGCACGTACAGCTCGTTCACAGTGCTGCCGAGCGATCTTTCGGAAAGAGATAGCCCACTCAGTCCTTCATGCATACCTTCCAGCTCGGCGAATGCGATGCCAGAAGCGCCGATCATTGCACGATTACCTGATCGCGAAACCCACACAAAGGAATTTCGCCAACCGGAGAAAATCAACCAACGAGCATTGTTTTCGGTACATAACCATCGTCTGGAATCGAGGCGCGGACTGCGGTGCCGCCCTATACTCTTGTGCACCTGCAATAGGAAACAGCACATCATCGTTTGGTAACGTAAGGCCGGTATCGATTTGAGTTTCAATTATTTCCGTCTCAGGCTGGAGGGATGGCAACCATGCACGCGAGAGCACGGCTTTCAACATTTGCAACATTGCTTGCAAGTGTAGCTTTGTTGGCGCCCGCAACCATCGACGCCCAATACCATTACGAAGGCCCTCTTCGCTCTAACGAACGTGACTGGGATGCCGACAAGGCCGCTCACTTGCTAAGGCGGGCAGGGTTCGGCGGAACGCCAAAAGAGATCGAACATCTGGTTGAACTGGGCCGCGAAGGAGCCGTTAATTTTGTCCTGGATGGTCCGGAAGCGGTTTGGCATTTCCCCCCTCCGGAAATCAGACCCCACGTTCCACCCCGCATGCTGCGCGGCCGCGACCTGCCGGAGGAGGAACGGCGTCAATTGCAGCGATTCCGACGGCAAAACGACCGCAACATGTTCATGAACCTGAGCCACTGGTGGCTGCATCGAATGATCGAAACACCTCACCCTCTCCAGGAAAAGATGGTCCTTTTTTGGCATGGCCACTTCACAAGTGGAATGCGCGAAGTGCGCAATCCGTGGATGCTCTACGAACAAAACCAACTCTTCCGCAAGGAGAGCCTTGGTGATTTTAGAACACTTTTGATCGAGGTGTCGAAAAACCCCGCCATGCTTCTGTACTTGGATAACGCCCGGAATATCAAACAAAAGCCCAACGAAAATTTCGCGCGAGAACTGCTGGAACTATTTACGCTGGGCGAAGGCCATTATACGGAAAGGGACATAAAAGAGGCTGCCCGCGCGTTCACGGGATGGTCCATCGATCGAGAAAGCGGCGAATTTTTGTATCGCGCTCGTCAGCACGATTCCGGCGCGAAGACCTTCATGCGAGAGCGAGGCCGGTTTGGCGGCGAGGACATTATCGACATCATCCTCGAACAGCGGGCCGCTTCCGAATACCTGGGTTCGAAACTGTGGACCTATTTTACGGGATCGCTTCCGTCGCGAAAGATCGAGAAGGCGATGGGAGGTACGCTCCGCAAGCACGATTACAACATCAAAAAAACGCTAAAGCGGATGTTCACATCCGACGCATTTTACAAAAGCACACGTATGCACAATGACGTGAAAAGTCCTGTTGAATTGCTCGTCGGCACCTGCCGAATGCTCGAACTCGATCTTAAAGATACAGACGCTGCGATTCGCGTGCTGGGCGAAATGGGACAACAACCCTTCCAGCCCCCGAATGTCAAAGGATGGGACGGCGGGTTGAAGTGGATTAATCCCAACACCCTCTACGTGCGATACGAATTCGCTCGGGCCGTGCTTTATGGAACAAAAGCCCGAAAGCGAAAATCGGCGGCGTTACCGGATGTGGATGGCGTGGCGAAGTCGATGCTTGGCGAGTTAGCGACCGAACCGACTCCAAACACCGATCAGCCGCCATTTGATCCGCTCCCGATCCTGCGGAATTACGATCTAACCACGCACAAAGCAGTTGTGGAACACTTCGTAACACGACTGCAGATTCCTCTGATCGAAGAAAGAAAAGAACTATTA
Organism: Phycisphaerae bacterium; assembly: GCA_028282665.1. GTDB lineage: Bacteria > Planctomycetota > Phycisphaerae > UBA1845 > UBA1845 > JANQHN01. The sequence goes on from JANQHN010000165.1 coordinate 9,481, forward strand.
ATCGATCACCTGCAAAAAGCAGTCGAGAAAATCGACGTAGACTCACGCGAGACAGCAGAAGCCGTGGTGGGGTTGTTGCACTTAATAATGAGCATGGTCGAATATCAGGTGGCATAACCGGCACTGCCGTCAAAGGAGCAAATACAATGGTAAAGCGAGTTTCAAGGCGAAAGTTCTTGGGCAACGGCGTAGCGATGATAGGCTTGAGTGCAACTGCCCCCGCTTTCCTGATACGTTGCGCAAAAGCCTTAGCGGCCGGGAATCACACAACCACGTCGAGCGGCGACGACCGCGTGCTGGTGGTGGTGCAACTCGCGGGCGGCAACGATGGACTCAACACGATCATCCCGGTTCGCATGGATCAGTATTATCGTGCCAGACCCAATTTGGCGATCAAAGCGGATGAAGCGTTATTATTGACTAACGAAGTCGGATTGAACCCATCTGCTCAAGGATTAAAAGAGCTCTACGACAACGGCATGCTCGCGATTATCCAAGGCGCGGGCTACCCTAACCCCAACCGCTCGCACTTCGTAAGTACGGACATTTGGGAATCGGCCGATCCTAATCGACGGACTTTCTCGGGCTGGGTCGGACGCTATTTCGACAACGAATGCGGAGGGGGTGATCCACCCGATCCGCAGTCGGCAATTGCGCTCAAGCAGGAAATTCCACTCGCGCTAGTGGGCGATAATTTCGCGCCATTCTCCGTAGTCGATCCCAATCGATTGCGATGGCGCGAGCATCACACCAATCCAAACGGCGAGGCGACATTCTCGAAACTGCTTCGCTGCGGGATGGACGATCACACGCCCGACGGGAAACCGCGCAAGCTCGATACGGTGGATTTTCTGAGGAGAAGCGCTTTGGAAGCCGAGCTTGGCGCGGAGGAAATCCGTGAGGCTGCGAACAACATCGGTGGTGTTCGCAAGAACTTCGCCGGACAACTCGCCTTAGTCGCGGACATGATCGCTTCAGATCTGCCCACACGCGTGTATTACGTATCACTCGGCAGCTTCGATACACACGCCAACCAAAAAGGGCGCCACGCTCAGTTACTCAAGCAACTCGGCGACGGCCTGCTGCAATTGACCACGGTTCTCAAGCGGAAAGGTCTAATGGATCGCGTGACGATCATGACCTTCTCCGAGTTTGGACGCCGTGTGGCGCAAAATGCTTCAGGCGGTACGGACCATGGCACGGCAGCTCCCCTATTCGTCGTAGGCAACTCCATCAACGCCGGCCTGCAAGGCAAACACCCCCATCTTGAAAAACTCGACCAAGGAGATCTGATTCACACCACGGACTTCAGGTGTGTCTACGCAAGCGTGATCGAGGACTGGCTTGGGGGAAATGCCCGGCAAATACTCAGTGGCAAATTCCGCAAACTGAGTTTGTTCGCTTAATGGGCGCGCCGAAGCCGCTTTGCCCGTTGACAAATGCGACACATCATTTCAACATCACTCTCCAAAGTCGACCTGCGTTATCGGTCGACTCGCTCAAAGAGCGTCGGTGGAGGCGGCCGGACTCCTTGTATCCTCTTTGGGGATCGTAAACGGACCGAAATCCCTATAAACAAGCTAAAAAGGCCGCTTCGAATATATGCAGTAAACCTTATCCATCAGATCAACGCTGGAGGATTGCGGTTACCGGTACATCATCGTCGATGCAATGCCGATTAAGACAATAAGATACGGTGTCACCGGATCGGACATTCGCCTTTAAGGTCTGATGGGCCGAAAATCCTCAACGTTGGTCTGCTGACGCAAAATGTTTACGATCAAGGCTTGGAATCGATATGGATTTGGAAATTCACGTGGCTGAAGCGGAACCCGTTGTAGAACCTGTAAAGACCAAGCAGGAACGCCACATCGTCAGTGCGCGCATCGACAACGAATCCCTGATTAGGGTGCGACTTTCAAAAAACCTGCCCGTAGATGGCCTGCCGATTTCCAACGTCACGATCACCGACGAAGGCAATCGAACGCACAGTATTTCAATCATCGAACCTGCACATAATCTCGACGGTCAAGCCAAGACATTTAGAATCAAAATGCGGAATGAACTTGATGGCATCGATCAGCAGTACACTATCGCCATCGAAGGATTCGGATCAACCAGGGTAGCCAAGGGACTGATCCTCGTCGATTCGAATCGTTTTTTCGATCCCGGTGCAAAGCTCGGTGCCAATTATACACTTTCGTCAACTTCGTTTGCGGTCTTCTCCCCGGTCGCAGAAGCTGTCGATGTGGTGATCTATGACGCGCCCCGCGATGGACAACTGTATGGCACTTACGCGCTGGCGCCGAATGACAAGGGCGTTTGGTCTGCAACCGTTGAAGGCAACTGGAAGAACAAATTCTATGCCTACCGACTGAAAGGTCCGGGACTGGACGCTGATCGGGAAGTGACCGACATCTACGCGAAATGTACGACAGGCTCTCACGGGCGTGGCATGATCGTTGATCTCGCAGAAACCGATCCGCCCGGTTTCGATTCAACTTTTCATCCGGAACTGAAGGCTCCAGTCGACGCGGTCATCTACGAGATGCACGTGCGCGACTTTACGATTGCTGCCAATTCCGGCGTGCGCGCAAAGGGCAAATTCCTCGGCTTGGGCGAAACAGGAACGCATCTGCTAAGCAACACTGAAATCAAAACGGGCCTGGATCATCTGGTGGAACTCGGCGTGACTCATGTTCAATTGATGCCCGTCCAGGACTTTGACAACAACGAAACTTCAGAAGAATACAACTGGGGTTACATGCCGATTTGCTTCAATTCACCCGATGGATGGTACGCCAGCACGCCGGTTGGTGCAGCAAGAATCAGCGAGTTTAAGCAGGCGGTGAAAGCGTTTCACGATCGGGGAATCGGCGTCATCATGGACGTCGTCTATAACCACACGGCGGAACTCGCGAGCTTTGAGAAGCTCGTGCCGGGATATTATTTTCGGCTGCAAGCGGACGGCAGCTATTGGAATGGCTCGGGATGTGGCAACGAACTGGCTAGCGAACATCCGATGGCCAGGAAATTCATGATCGACTCGCTGACTTACTGGGTTAGGGAGTTCGGTGTTGACGGCTTCCGATTCGATCTGATGGGCTTGCACGACCTGGAGACAATGGTTCAAATTCGCGAAGTGCTGACGGACATCGACCCATCTATCCTGGTTTACGGGGAACCTTGGACGGGCGGCGCAACAGGACTATCGGAAATCACCAACCAACAAGCAGTCGCCGGTACGGGAATCGCCGCTTTCAATGATCACTACCGCGACGCCATCAAAGGCGGACGCGACGGCGGTGCTCCCGGTTTTATTCAATGCGGAGACCACGTCGGTGCGATTAAAACTGGCATTCGCGGCGCGGTGGGCGAATGGGCAAAGAGCCCCGCGGAGTGCCTCACGTACTGTGAATGCCACGACAACCTTACCACCTGGGACAAATTGGAACAGTCCACTGGTGACGCTTCGTTGGATGTACGAAAACGTATGCAGCGATTCGCGGGCCTGCTTGTCTTATCATCACAGGGCATAGCGTTTATCCATTCCGGACAAGAGTTTTGTCGCACCAAAAAAGGATGCCACAACAGCTACAACCAGCCCGACGACATCAATGCCATCGATTGGCAATGGAAAAAGGATCACTTTGACGTTTTTTCCTACTATCGAGGACTGATTGCGCTGCGTAGGGCTCACCGACTGTTCCGCTTACCTTCAAAGGCGGCCGTTGCTCGTCGCTTGAAATTCCATACCAACACACCAAGCCCCCATTGCATTGGATACACCCTTAACGGCGTGGGGCTGACTGGCGGAACGGTTGAGCTAATCATGGTGCTTCTAAACGGCGATCGCACGGATCACGTCTTCGATCTCCCCGCAGGCAGTTGGGATATCGTTGTCGATGCGGATCGGGCAGGACTCGAGACGATCAGCGTCGCCCACAAGCGCGTTCATGTGATTCCGCACTCCGGCATGGTTCTCATCAGACAGTCTAGCTGACCGGCCACGGCATCGGGCTGTCCCTTTTTCTCCAACTCGTTCACACGAACCCAGCTGCGCTGTAGGATGCATCGCGCCGTCACATGTTCACGCAAAGATCGGAGAATCCAATGCAAACGATCATCTCGAAATTGAAACTCCCTAAACAGCTTACGCCCCTAAGCGATATCGCCGCGAATCTTTGGTGGACCTGGAATGCTAACGCCCGAGCGCTGTTCGAAGAGATTGATCCCAAGCGATTTGATCAATACGGACACAACCCGATCAAGCTCCTTTGCGGGTTGAGTGAGAAAGACAAGATACGCTTGCAGGAAAACGAAAATTTTATGCGCCGAATGCAGCGGGTGCATAAATTGTTGAATCGATACACGCGAGCGAGAACGTGGTACGCACAACAGAAGTATCCGCGCAATCGTTGCATTGCTTACTTCAGTATGGAATTCGGCCTGCACGAATCGCTCCCCATTTTTGCCGGCGGGCTTGGTGTGCTCGCAGGGGATCATTTCAAAAGCGCAAGCGACTTGGGACTGCCCATAGTAGGAATCGGTATATTTTGGCGACGTGGGTACGTGCGGCAACGCATTGACGGCGATGGCAGCCAAAGTGCCAAATACGATCGCTTAAGCCCTGACATGCTCCCGCTTGAAGAAGTGCGCAACGCATCATCCCGCCCGATCCAGCTTAAACTGCAAGCGGGTGATCATACGATTGCAATCGGCGCGTGGCGACTGAACGTCGGACGAGTGCCCATCTATCTGCTCGATACCAATCTGCCCGAAAACAAACCCGAGATTCGCTCGTTGACCGGTCGGCTTTACGCAGGTGATCGAGAAACGCGAATCTTGCAGGAAATCGTTCTGGGCATGGGCGGTTGGCAACTGCTAAACAAGCTCAAAGCACCTGTTGCGGCCTGCCACCTCAACGAGGGGCACGCCGCATTTTGCCAGCTTCAGCGAATAGCCGATTTGGTTGCTACCGGCAAGTCGTATGCTCAGGCAAAACGCGAAGTTTCAGCTACTACAGTCTTCACCACGCACACGCCCGTACCGGCCGGCAATGAAGCATTTGCCCAAAAACTTGCCGCAAAATACCTGCGACCGTTTTGTGAAGCGAATAATCTCAATCTGGACCGGATCCTTAAACTCAGCCGAGTCGATCCAACGAATGCGAATGAAGAGTTCGGCATGACGCCACTGGCACTGCGTCTTTCGACAAAACGCAATGGCGTAAGCGCACTTCATGGAGAAGTCTCGCGCAAAATGTGGGCCGCGGTTTGGCCTGGCAAGACGGTGAAGCAGGTACCTATCAAGCACGTAACCAACGGTGTCCACACTGACACATGGATGCACCCGCAAATGGCGGCATTATTGGATGCATACCTGCCCAAGGATTGGCGCATCAGCCAGGACCGCACTCGCATGTTCAAAGCGGTGGAGCAGATTCCTGACGAAGCACTGTGGACGCTGCACGAATCGCTCAAACAATCGCTTGTCGAACTCGCACGCCAATCCCACGCCAAACGCCTTAGCCGGATCGGCGCAAGCAAACAACTTCAAAGCGCGGCAGCGACAATCCTTGAACCCAATGCACTGACCATCGGGTTCGCACGCCGTTTTGCCACGTACAAGCGTGCGACGCTAATTTTTAGTGATCTCAAGCGACTTGATGCCATCCTCAATCATTCCGACTGTCCAGTGCAACTCCTGTTTAGCGGCAAAGCTCATCCGGCAGACACTGAAGGCCAATCGTTCGTCGCTCAAGTCTGCAAACATGCTGCCAAAACGAAGTTCAGAAATCGCATCGTTTTCTTGGAAGACTACGATATGAACATCGCCCGCCACCTCGTTTCCGGTGTGGATGTTTGGTTGAACAATCCGCGCAGACCTCAAGAGGCGAGCGGTACGAGTGGAATGAAACCCGCACTGCATGGCGGGCTCAATCTAAGCATCCTGGACGGCTGGTGGCCGGAAGGGTACGAACGCAACCGAAATGGCTGGGCGATTGGCGAGCCGACAGATAGCAAAAACACCAAAATGGACGATTTGAAAGACGCTAAAGCACTCTACCGATGCCTTGAAAAGGAAGTGGTACCGCTCTTTTACAAGCGTGATCGAGCCGGTCTGCCAAAACAGTGGATTCGCCGAATGAAGTTGTCCATCATGACTATTGCACCGCAATTCAACAGCCACCGCATGGTGAAGGAGTACCTGAAGGGCTACTACCTGCCGCTCCTTCGAAAGCGCTAATGGTTCGTCAGATCAGATTTGTCGCACGCTTGCCTGGCCAAACGATTGGCGAGTGGATACACCGCCAAGCGTAGATCCATGAAACAAGTGCCGGTAAGTACAATGTTTAATCGCGCCAACATCGGTTCATGCCCCGCGTTCGCCACTCATCATTTTAGACCGGGCTTTTGATTCCACACGCCCCAATATAGTTTGAGGTCGCGCACCATATCGTGGAATTTGTCGAAGTCGACCGGCTTGACCAGATAGCTGTTCACGTAATTCTTGTAGGCGCGAGTCTTGTCGACATCCGCCTCGGACGTCGTCAAGACCACCACGGGAATCTCCCGCAATTCTTCGTCATCCTTGAGTACCGCAAGTACCTCATGTCCGTCCATGATCGGCAGTTTGAGATCCAGGAGAATGACGTCGGGACGCGGAGATTCCGCATACCTGCCTTCCTTCCGCAAACAAGCAATCGCTTCGCGACCGTCAGGCACCCGCTCCACCGCATTGGTCACGTGGTTGTCCTGCAGCGCAATACGTACCAACTCCGCGTGATCGTCGTCATCTTCCACGAGCAGAAATTTGACCATCGCTTCACCGCTCATACGCGTTGCTCCTGTTGTGTCATCGACATTTGTTTATGGCGGTTAGGGAGCCGAACGAAGAATGTGCTGCCTTTTTGCGACTCCGACTCCACCCAGACTCGACCGTGGTGATGCTCCACGATCCTCTTGACAATTGCAAGCCCCACTCCCGTCCCCTCACCCCTTTTCTCGAGCCGCTGAAACAACCCGAAGATGCGCTGTTGATGCTCTTCAGGAATGCCCGGGCCATGATCACGGACAAAGAAAATCGTGGATTCCGAATCATCCACGAATCCACCGATTTCGATCTTCATATTGGACTGGGGACATCCGTACTTGATCGCATTGGTGATCAGGTTCTCGAAGACCTGCATGATTCGCACGCGATCGCCGAATGCTTCCGGCATACTTTTGTCTATTTGCAGATCGATCTTCTTACTTACCAACAAACCCGACAATGTCCCGAATAATTCTTTGCAAAGAAAAGCGATATCAATGACTTCGGGATCATTATTTACTCGCCCGACACGACTTAGCTGCAACAAATCTTCAATCAGATTCGACATACGCTCCGTCGCGCGCGTGATCCGCGGCAGAAACAAAGTGAGCCGATCCAATCGCCCCATGTTCAGATCGCGTTGTATGTGTGTGGCGTAGCCCTGAATAGTGACCAAAGGCGACTTGAGATCATGAGAGACGGTATACACAAACTGCTCTAATTCGGCGTTGCGACCGGCAAGCTCGGCATTGGTCTTGCGAACGGCTTCCTCACTGAAACGCCTCGAAGAAATATCTTCGATCACAGAAATGTAGTACTGAACTGCGCCCCCCTCCTTACGAACGACGGATACTGTCAAGTTCGCCCAGACAACGGAACCGTCTTTGCGAATGTAACGTTTCTCCATCGAGTAGTGATCTTCGAGACCTTCCTCCAAGCGCCTTACATGATCCAAATCCGCACCAAGATCGTCCGGATAGGTAACGTCTTGAAAAGTGAGTTGTTCAAGCTCGTTGCGTGTATACCCTAGAATCTCGCAACACCTTGCATTGATTCGAAGCCAACGCCCGTCCGGCGAAATGTGCGCAATCCCCACGGCGGCTTGTTCAAATGTGCTACGGAAACGCTCTTCGCTTTTTGCGAGTGAATCCTCAAGATCACTATACTTGGCCTCGCTCGCCGCCTGGCGCGCATCGCTTCGATGATGGGCAGATCGATCGGCACACAGCTTGCTCAGCATCCGGGAAAACGTGCCCACGAAATTTGTAACGAGTTTGATACGTTCCGGTTCCAGCACTGGAACTTTATAGACGGCCTCAATGTAAGGCTCTACTTCATACCCATTAACAACGGCTTGCTCTTTGAAAGCTTGAATATCCGGCGCGCTACTGAGAAACTGGCCAAGCAAAACCCGGCCAATAGGTTGATCCGACAGGTAAATTGGTGCTGCAGCGACAAGCAAACCTGATTGACATCGACGCACTTCGCAAAGAGTTGCATCATCTGCTACTTCATACTGCTCATCGCAATCTGATAAACACAGTGCACACTCATCTCTTTTCAGGTGAAACTTTGAACAGACATCCTGCCAGCGAACCTGCAAGAGAATTTGCCCATTGACATCTGCAATCGTACCGGAAACGCCCATGGTCTCGCATGCACTGTCGAGCATTGGCCGAAGGTGAATCCGCTCAATAAGATCAGGAAGTACCTTATCCATGATTTACCGATCAAATTGACAATCCAAGTCATGGTGCTGTCGATTTGGCGCCCTAGACGGCAATTAGTATCTGTCACAAATACATTCTCTGCAAGAACTGTCTATAATTTCGACAACTGATTTGTCATGCGCCTTCACCTGACGACAGCCTCCCGGGCTCCGCACAGATGATTCGCAAAAGACTGCGTGCTACAAGTGTTCGGGCAGAAGTGATTCCATGGCACCCACGATAACCGGATCGAATTGTCGTCCAGCGCAGGCACGAAGTTCCTTCAGTGCAAAATCGTGAGAACGCGGTGGACGATACGGCCTGCCGGCAATCATGGTCTGGTACGCATCGGCCACGGCAAGAATTCGCCCTCCAAGCAATTGTACATCCGAATCTTCTGACTCTGCCAACCTTCCGCGGTCGACAAAAGACGTGTGGTGATCCCTGATGTATCCACTCGCATGCTTACTCAAGCCCAATCGTTCGGCAATCAAAGCGCCCTCTTCCGAGTGTCGACTGATCAGCTTGCGTTCTTCGAAAGACAAAGTGGTTGGCTTCGCGAGCAGTTCCTCCGGAACAGTGGCTTTTCCAAGATCATGGCATAGACCAGCAATGCGTAACTCTTCGATACAATCCTCGCCCAGCCCGAGTTTGCGCCCCAAGGCCATGGCGATACGAGCCACTGCGCTTGAGTGTTCACGCAAGTGTTTTCGCTGGATTGTCCCCAAACTGGACTTCATGAGTTCAAGAAGGGCATATAGAGCTGTTTCCGGATCGGCTCGTTCGTGATTATGAAGGTCACGTAAGCACGCCCACACTTCCGCCATCCGCCAAGTACGGACTTGGTTGCGGCCGAGCGTTTTCGCCAAATACATGGCGGCGTCAGCTAAGTCCAAAGAACGACGTCCGAATTCATCGCTACGGCACGTCACCACGCCAAGACTTGCTGTAAAGTGAACAGGGCATGCCTCATCACTCGAACTATCGCGATCGATCAACCCTCGCAAAGTCTCCGTCCAATCCAGTGCTTTGGCTTCTTCGACAAAAGGTCTGATCACTACCATCTCCTCGCCGCCGTATCGAACGGCGAGGTCTTCGGGCGAGATGCAATCGTTGATCTTCGCGGCAAGCCAACGAAGCACCTCATCCCCCACGGGATGCCCATGCGTATCGTTGATCTTCTTAAAGTGGTCCACGTCCAACATAATGGCGCTGACGTAGCCTCGACGATCGAATATACACCGCCTTTCGGTAAACAGCCGATCGAGCGATCGTCGGTTCGCAAGTCCGGTTAAGTGATCAGTCTCTGCAAGCTGAGCAAGATGGCGGGCGCGGCGGTCCATGCGTCTTCGCTCCGCTTCGTCCTGTTCCCACTTGTTTCTCGCCACATCGATACGCTTCCAAAGGGTTTCGCCGACAAAGGCCTCTGTTTTGGGCAAAAAATCCATACCTCCGCACCGCATGCTGTCGATAACGACGCTTTGATCTCCAGAACTTGAAATGACGATTTGTGGACAGTCGCAACCCGCCTCACGAAGCTGAGGAATCAAGTCTGTCGCGGTACTTCCATTAAGGTTGAAATCAGAAAGAATACAATGAAAAGCACCGTCATTGCTTTGCAGGACGATCTCTTTTGCGCAGCTTACGTTGTCTGCGAAGACGACAGCGATCTCACGCTCGCCTTCTTGCAAGGCTTCCCAGAGCAACACGCGATGATCTGGATCATCTTCAATGACCAAGATTTGCATTGGTTGCTCCGACATCGTGTTTCTCTCTTAAAGACGCCCTGTACCCGTTTCGCTCTATAGGCAGCGATGACTGTCTTAGCGCAACTCTTTTGTTAATTTGGCGTTCTACTAACGTCGATTCGCCGTATACGGACGAGGCTCGGAACTGTTGAGCAAGAGTGTCCGACTTGGTTTTAGACGCAAGGAATTCGGCCCACTGAAAAACATCAAACAGGAATTCCTACACTGAACCATCGTCTACGCTTGCGTGCGTCTTGACGAGGGAACTTGCAAGTCAGGAAGGAATTTATGCTCCGATATGTGCTCCGGACTTCGCAAAACGAACCCCATAACCCACAGGCCGACACCTAGGGTCTGAAATGAAGCCCAAATTGGAGATCGTTCGAAACTGATGCGCATCTGAGATGACTTCTCCAGTTAATCGTTCACACAAAAAAGCGGTGGTTCAAAGGTCGAACCACCGCCGTGCTATCGTTTTTTACTGAATCGCGAGCTTCAAAGTGACAAATGCGGCAAAGGTCGCGTTACGGCATGGGGTGCGGAGGATGAGGCGGACGTGGAGCGTTCTCCGCTTCCTCTTCAGTGATTTCACCGTCGTCATCGGTGTCGATCATTTCGAAAGCTTCCTCGGCGGGCACCAGAAATTCAGTCAGGGAGACCGTGCCACTCTCATCAACGTCAAGTAGCATGATCGGATTCACAGGAGGCTCGCCGGGACCTTCCGGGCCACCGTGACCATCGTGCTGTGGACGGAGTTCATCCCGGGACAACATACCGTCCTCGTTGGTGTCCAATGTCAACAACGCCGCCGACGCACTGGCAATTTCCTCAGCGGACAACTCACGATCAAGATCCACATCCAGCACGCGCATCACAGGACTTGGCCCATGCGGCCTAGGAGGATGGTGGTGACCCGGTTCGCCGGGGCCGCTTTGGCCGCCTCGCCGCATTCCGCCACGTTGCGGCTGGGCCACGACCACCGTAATCGCCACCATCGTTATCGTACAGGCCCAGAATAGTGCCTTACTCTTCATCACTGTCTCCTTTTTTGTGATCGAAACTTTTGTTGTACCCACTCTTCGTTCAACAAGGTGAATCGTCGATTCGCATGGAGGTAAAAACGTCGACGTCGAACGGTTTTCTACCGAAAGGTAAAAAATTCGCTTCTGCTCGTTGAATGATGCGCGGCGAGTTCCGTTTTACAGAATGCTACCGCAGTCGGCTTAATAGTCCGGCCACGGAAAAACTGGTATAAACGGTCCGCATGAGTGACCTCGAAACGAAACCACCTAACGATCGGACAGACAGAATCCGCGAAGGGGATTTGGCCGCACTGGCTGATGCCTTTGACGACTATCGCGCGCGTTTGGAGCGTATTGTGAGCTTCCGAATGCACCCAAAACTTATCGGGCGTGTCGATCCTGACGATGTGCTGCAGGAAACTTATCTCGAAGCGTCGAGGCGCTATACACACTTGAAGGGCGACACGGAGGAATCACTTTTCATATGGCTCCGCCTAATGGCTTTGCAAACGCTCACAGATACCCATCGCCGACATATGGGCACAGCCATGAGAGATCCCGGGCGAGAGCAGGCCATCCATCGCAACGTATCGTCCGATTCGACCTCTACGTCTCTCGCTGCGAATCTAATCGGCCAATTCACCTCTCCAACGTTGGCGGCGAGACGCGAAGAGCTGGCGGACAAACTGCGTGTTACACTTGATCGCATGGACCGGATTGATCGTGAAGTCCTAGCGTTACGCCATTTCGAAGAACTCAGCAACAACGAAATCGCAGAAGCGTTGGGAATCGAACAAAAGGCTGCGAGCATCCGATACGTCAGGGCGTTGAAGCGTCTCAAAGATATTCTTGCAGAGATGCCCGGCTTTGAAGAAGGTCCGCTGACCAGACCATGACCAACGAAAACTCCATCCAACCCGATGGCAATGATCCATCCACTCATCGCGACCCGATTGAAGTCCTCGCGGATTTGTTTATGGATCAGTGCAGGCGAGGCGAGCCCCCCTCAATTGACGATTACGCGGCCGCTCATCCGGAATTAGCTTCCGAAATCCGTGAACTCTTTCCAACCATCGCAGCCCTGGAAGGCCTCAAAACGACGACGAAGATACCCGCAAACAGTGGGCCTGTCCGCGGGCAAATCGAAATCGAAAGGTTGGGTGACTATCGCATCGTTCGTGAAATCGGTCGTGGCGGTATGGGCATCGTCTACGAAGCGCAACAGGAATCACTCGGCCGAACTGTCGCGATCAAGGTCCTGCCGAAACATGTGCTGTTGGATGGAAAACAGTTAGCCCGCTTTGAACGTGAAGCGCGCACGGCGGCCCAGCTACACCACACGAACATCGTACCGATTTTCGGCGTCGGCCAGGACGAAGGTTATCACTTCATCGTCATGCAACATATCCGCGGCGTGGGATTGGATGCCGTCTTGAGGGAACTGATGCGCAGCTCGATGGGTGTCGGCAGCGCATTTTCCAGCAGCGTTCATTCATCCCAAAGCTGCTATGGTCATTCATCCTGGCCCGATGCGCACGAAGTCGCCAAGCACCTGCTGGAAAATGCAACCTCTGATGCTGCCAACACTCCGACAGCAACCGTCGACTTCACAAGGTCTGATGAAATCGACGAATCACCGCCAAGCTCCACGGCAAACACCGCTTCACCACCTCTGCCATCTGTTTCGGGAGAGTATTTCCGAAGTATTGCACGCATTGTTCGCCAAATCGCTGACGGGTTAGCCTATGCACACGACCAAGGCACGCTCCACCGCGATATCAAACCGGGAAACATTCTCATCGATGGTTTCGGCGCCGTTTGGATTACTGACTTTGGCCTGGCCAAAGCCATCGATCAGGACGGTGTGACACAACCTGGTGATGTCATCGGCACATTACGCTACATGCCTCCCGAACAACTTGAGGGAAAAGCAGATGCATCCAGCGATCTGTTCAGCCTCGGATTGACCCTCTACGAATTTGCGACTTTGCGCCCCGCGCTCCCCAAGGGCGCGAAATCCGGAAACATTCATGCGATCGCAACCCGCAAGCTGAAACCGCCTCGATCGATTCAGCCGCTCATTCCGCGCGACCTGGATACGATCATTGCGAAATGCGTCGCTTACAATCCGCAAGATCGTTATTCATCCGCACGTGCGCTTGCAGAGGATTTGCGTCGATTCCTGGAAGATCGCCCAATCCTTGCGCGTCCGGTATCGCTGATCGAACGATCCGTCCGATGGTCGAAACGAAATCCCGCCTTGGCTTCCTTGATGATGACGACTGTGGTACTGCTTATGATCGTGTCGGCCGTCTCGACAACGGCTTATTTTGAAACACGCACTGCCAACCAACGAGCCAAGACCGCCTGGGATGCAGAGATTGACCAACGCAAACGCGCAGAGGAAACGACCGATTTAGCGCTCGAAGCGTTAACCGCTATCTTCGACAAGTTCGCTCCACAAAATGCTACAAACACCTTGAGTACAAATAGTATTTCCGCCGACGCAGACATCCCGGCCTCGACCGATGAAATTGTCGTACCCGTGGAACCGGTCCTCTCGGAAGAAACCGTCGATCTGCTCGAACAGATGTTGACATTTTACAACAGGCTCGCCGCACAGGAAGGTCAATCTGACGCACTCAAGCCGAGAATCGCTGACGCACAACAACGTATTGGCGATATACATCTTCGGCTTGGCCATTTCGGCGAAGCAATCTCTGCGTACACCGAAGCCCGCACGCTATGGAATCGTATCGCCCAGGACAACGAATCGGATCCGGAGCCCCAACTTCAACTGGCCCGTATATATAACGAAATGGGTACGGCACTTTCCGCCACCGACAAACGTACGGAATCCCACGCCAGTCATCATGAAGCCCTCAAACTTCTTTTGCCTTTTGAAACCAGCACCAAATCCGGCACCAATTACGAACTGGCGCCAGTTCACTACGAACTCGCGCGCACGCTCTACCTGATAGGTCGTACGCAACGACCTATGAAACCTCCGCCTCACGGAGGCCCACCGGGAATGGGAATGCTGCGAGGCTTTCGCGACCCCAATCCTGGTCGCCGCCACTTCTACGACGATGAGGGCGGGCTGCCACGAACCCCAAAACCGCCTGAAGACTCCCCACTGCCTGAAGATTCACTGGAACGCGCAGTATCGATTCTCGAAGCCTTAATCGATAAACAACCCGCCGCGCCCGACCATCAGCACTTGCTTGCGCTGTGTTACCGTGAACTTGGTGTGGGGAAAAATTTCTGGTCCCTCCGCGCCAACGAAGACTATCGTGCGCGCGCAGTTCAAATGCTTGAGCAATTAGTCGAAACCTATCCCCGAGTCGGACGCTATAAACTTGATCTTTGCGAAACGTATACCATGCGCCATCCAGGTCCATTGGACTTTATCTCCCGCGACGCCCGAGAACAGCGGACACGCATGGAACGAGCCGTCGAGATTGCAGAAGAACTGGTCAAACAGCAGCCTGGCGATCCTCGATTTGCTCTCAATCTGGCACGAACGCACCATCACTTTGCGCGAATCTGCGAACATGCGCACGACAAGGAATTGATGGAGAGATCACTGCGAAAGTCGTTCGAAGTCCAGCGTAATCTAACAACCCGCTTTCCTGATGTGCTGCCGTTTGTGGCTGAAAGCGTTCGATTCGGAATCGCTCTGGCGGAGTTTTATGAACGCGAAAAGCGGTTCGAGCAAGCCGCCGAGGTAATCCAGAATGCACTTGCAGATGTAAATCACATGCAACAGGCCGAGAACAAGCCGTCGTACGTTCGCCAATTGACGGCGCGATGCCTTCACACCGCCGAAGCGATCTACAGATCAACCGCAGATGACACTAAGCTACGCAGAGTACGCGCTCGCCTGGATGAGTACGATATTCGACCGCGTCCATTCGATCGCGGAGATAAGAAACGTCCCAGCCAACGCGGGCGTCATCAAGGACCGGGAGATCGGCGTGGCGGTCCTCCTCCGCCACGCGGATAAAACATTCTCTGACTTCCCACGGCCGCTCCTTGGAACACACCCGCACACGCCGCTTGTGAACACGTTGAATTGTTCAATCTGTGAACATCTTTTGAAATAGAGCAATATCCTCTAGATCAACGTCGACGTCGAAGTCCAAATCCGCCGTCTCGCAGGAAGGCTCGGGCGCCAAACCCGGCCCGGTGATACATGGAACCAAGGAGAAAAAATCGTGCAGATCCACATCACCATCGCAATCAAAATCCGACCTCGTGGTCGTGCACCCACCCAGCGTACCTTCAAAAGACACCGATTGGGCAAACACGTCGCCTTCATCATTTCGATGATCCACCCAAGTCAACAGTGCGCCTCCTCTCGCGCTGCGAGACAGTTCGAAGTACCGCTTGCGACTAAGGCGAGTACACGCAGTCACCGCGCCACCCGGCCAGCGGTGCGTGCCGTTGTCCGAAACATGAATCGCCACAATTTGATCTTGTGCCTCAGCAAGCGAAGAAATGCATGCTACGAGGGTACTGTTCGCGACACGCGCCGAACGCATCTGGAGGTACAGCGTCGGTATCATAGGCACGAACTCATGTCCATGCTCACCCCAAAGGCGCTCGCCCTCCGAAGAAATCTTTTGGCCGTAAATTGCGTCATGAGTCAGATCGGGAGATTTTTCAGCCCAGAAAACAAAGATATGCCGACTACGCTTGCAATAACTGACAACGGGAAAAACTCTCGTTCGCACCTCGTTTGTCGACACGCGCAGCCCGCCGTGCTCATACTTTTCCATTCCATCTGCGAGAACATGCTGAATGAAACACTCATAGGGGAAACCGGTAAACCAACAAAATACCGCCCCGCCGTCACCGTCACTAACAAACCGCGGTCGCCCGGTTCTGAAAATACCGCCATCATCAACGATTCTGACGTGGCTCGAATTCCAAAGCAACTCCCCAGTCGCCGACACTTTCTGAGCCCATAACTGCACAGGGTTTGATAAATCCGACATGACGTAGGACCATGACAAAATCACACTTCCCTCGCTGGACGCTTGCATATCACAAAGGTAGAAAAACTCGCCGGAAGGGAAATCAAACGTCAGTGGGGTAGCCCACTGAAGCTCACCTTCCGGACTCACTCTTTGGAGTTTGAGCGAATCAGAGCTCGACCAGGCCACGGTGATAAAATTGTCCTCAGTAACGACAACCTTGATGTCTTGACTATACGGCGGACTCCCCGGCCAATACAAGCCATCCTCACCCCAGAATGGATCGCCGGAAGGAGTGATTTTCATCACCGTTATTGAATTTTGAATATTAGCGCCCCCGAAATATGCGAAGATCATATTTCCATTTCGGTCTGTGGCCAGATCAAAACCGG
>JANQHN010000185.1 GCA_028282665.1 Phycisphaerae bacterium
CCCGGCCCCCCACCGTTGCTCAAAATGGCCAATCGCTCACCTTGGAGCGGTTCCGAACGGGCCAGCGTTTCCACCGCGTCAAACAACTCATCCAGGTCATACACACGCAAAATGCCGCAGCGACGCAGCGCAGCATCGTAAACATTGTCCGAGCCGGCCAGCGCCCCCGTATGGGAGGCCGCCGCCTTCGCAGCCTCCGCATGACGTCCCGCCTTGATCACTAGAACCGGCTTGTTTCGAGAAGCGGAGCGAGCGGCCGACATGAACTTCCGCGCTTCATCCGCACCAATCGACTCCATGTAGAGCAAAATAGCGTTTGTCTTTGGATCACTACCTAAATAATCCAGCACATCGCCAAAATCCACATCCGCGCAATTGCCCAGTGAAATGAAGTGCGAAAAACCAATACCGCGAGGTCTCGCCCAGTCGAGCGTTGCAGTGCAAAACGCGCCGGACTGGGAAACAAATGCAAGCGATCCGGGCTTGATAAGCGCATGAGCAAACGAAGCATTGAGCCCCAGCGATGGAATAAGCAACCCTACCGTATTCGGTCCCAGGATTCGCAGGGTGTACGGCTGGGCGGCCTGGAGCATCGCTTCGTGAACCGTACGACCATCGTCGAGTGTGATTTCGGACAGTCCAGCGGTGATCACAATCGCCGCTTTGGTTCCGAGTTCACCCAATTGATGAATAAGGGCCGGCACAGTTTGAGGTCTGGTGCAGACAATGCCAACATCGGGCGCAACAGGCAAAGAAGGTACATCGGGGTAAGTCAGCACGCCCGCGACCGCCTGGTACTTGGGATTCACAGGCATAATCGGGCCTTCGAAACCCGATTTGAGGAGGTTGCGCATCACAACCCCCCCAACGCTTTTAGGGCTATTGGACGCGCCGATGACAGCCAACGAGCTTGGCTGAAGGAGGTATTCCAGGTGGCGAACGCTCATTCGTATGGTGCTCCGAATAGTGTGCGGATTTAACAGATCGACTAACGGACGATCCCCATCCGACGCCGGACTATCTCACTCCGGAATGTCATTGCCAGCAAGAAGCATTCCGAAAAAAGTCGCACTTAACCGATTGTGCCGGAATTGTGTTATTGCACGAACTTTTGCGAAGAGTAGTGAGCGATCGGAGAGATGCGGAACGAATCAAGACTTCTTGGGCATGGCACGCTGCTGGTAGCCTGGCCGAGAAAACCGTCACGGTTTGCAGCTCCGTTAAGAAGCATCACCTTATTACACAGCAATCGGTTCACCATATACACGATCGCTTAGAACAAAAAATGGTTGACTGCTCGCTTACCCCGACGAAGAACCCACTGACGCACAATACGGCAACAGTTCAAACGCCGATTCCATACTTTTAACAACCTTTTAACACGCCGGAACACAAGTTCGGCGACTCGCCTTTACGCGAACCGATCCGAATGGTCCAGACTCCACTCCCTAAACACTGGACGATAACTTTCGCCATTCGGCGGTGCATCCACGTGTTGACTCAGGTGACCCGACTGAAGTTCCCGCAGCCGATGAAACGGATCTCGACGGTCACTTCAGATTGCTTTGTCTGGCAGCAGATCTGGGTAGTTACGAATTGGAAATCGGCGACGGAGATTGCAGCGACCTGATCAACTTGGACAATCTATCACCTTTTTCTAATTGCCTAACCGGTCCTGCGGCGGTTCCTTATCCGGCAGGTTGCGAGTCTTGCGATTTTGATCACAACCAGCACGCAGGTTTGGTCGATTTCGCTTCTTTTCAGATCATTTTGGCCTTAGGCATCCTTAAACCGTCCCAATAAACGTACCCGAACGAGACCAAAAGTTGTCCCAAAACAGGACGAGGATAACCCCGTTTCTTTCTTTGAGGACTCACACGGCACATCCTGACAAAGCACCTCTATATCAGCATTGTCGCTTCGCTACGACCAACCGGACGATAACGACGCGATCCGCATAGAATAACACAACAAGGAGAAATGGATAATGCCAAACCATGCATTTGCAGCATTGCGAGTTCCGTTTTTCGTCGCCGGGCTTGTGGGTGTAGCGGCGATCGGTGGACAAAGTGGATGCGAGGGAGAACCGGCAAAAGTGAACAAAACCAACAACACCGTCGCAAGTACAATCGGGCTGGAAATCGACATGGACAAACACGCCGAAGCAACCTTTGCCGCTGGTTGTTTTTGGGGTGTGGAAGCTGCATTTCGCCAGGTGGAAGGCATAATCCAAACGAAGGTCGGCTACACTGGAGGCCATCTGGAAGCACCAAGTTATAAACAAGTATGCACCGATACGACTGGACACGCGGAAGCAGTCCACGTCGTCTATGACCCATCAATCGTCTCCTACGAGGACTTGCTCGACGTCTTCTTCGAGTGCCACAATCCGACACAAGTTGACCGCCAGGGTTGGGATGTAGGTTCGCAATACCGCAGTGCAATCTTCTACCACGACCGCGAGCAGCAGGCCGCAGCCGTAGCGGTTAAGAACCACCTCGATCAATCAAGCAAGTATGACAAGCCTATCGCAACTGAAATTGTCCGTGCGGTACTCTTTTACGACGCAGAAGAGTACCACCAGCAGTACCTCGAAAAGCGTGGACAGGCGTCCTGCCATAAGCCGTAGCGATTCATCTACATAGTGTTTTAGCAGATTCATCGCTTCCGATTGATGCGTTTTTCACTTTGCAATTCTGAATGTGCAGGTCACGCACCATTAGATTTTTTTAACATGCTTTGACGACCACCAGCGTTAGGTCGTCATCTTGCTGGTGTTCGCCACGAAACTCCTTCGCAGCCGTCGTAATCGCTTCGGCAATTTCGGCGGCGGTTTTCAATTTGTTCCTATGAATCGTCTCTTTGAGGCGATCCTTGCCGAAAAGTTCACGAGAAGCGTTTCGCGTTTCCCAAACCCCATCGGTCCCCAAAACGAGCACGTCGTTGGAATGCAAAGACTTGGGGCCAAACTCGTCGTAACGCCAATCCGCATCAACGCCCAGCGGGACGCCACCGCCTACCAGTTCTTCGAATTCGTCCAACGCAGCACGATACAGAATGGCTGGATCGTGCCCGGCGTTGGCCCATCGCACCGTCAGCTGTTCTCCACCAAACAGCATAAAACACAAGGTCATGAAGCGTCCATTCGGCGCATCCATCGCCAAGTGTCGATTCATATGGTTGAGTAGTTCGCCCAAGCTGCCCGGTTGGTCGGCGCGACTTCGCAAATGGGCCCGCGCTGTCGCCATCAGTAGCGCAGCAGCAATCCCATGACCCGTTACATCCCCAACCGCCACACCCACCGTGTGCGGATTCAGGCTGGAGAGATCCACGAAATCATAATAGTCTCCGCCTGTCTCGTCGCAGTAGACGCTCGTCCCTGCTATATCCAAACCTTCCACCACTGGAGGCTCATCGGGTAAAAGAGCCTGCTGGACCTCCATTGCAACCGCAAGAGAGCCTTTTATGCGCATTCGATCGCGCAATTTTGGGAGCATCATGTTTACGGTGCGGGCGAGCTCACCAACTTCGTCGGAGGTGCGCACGGGGGTTTCAGTTTCCAAGTCACCGTCCGCAATGCGGTGTGTCGCATCAACGAGTTCCTGAATGGGACTGGTCACGTGCTTTGCGGATAATAGCGAAAGCAGCACAACCGTGACCAGCACACCAATCATCAAACCGATCACAATGTACCGCTGCCGTTCAATGCGGTCACGAACCCGCTGCTCCAGTCCTCTCGCCGGCTGAATCACTCGGTCGTACGGGATAATCGCGACAAGACCGACATCCGTCTGCGCAACGGGTGCATAGGACCACATCGACATTCGACCTTCATACGGCATCATGCGAAAGCCTGATTTGGACTGGGCGATGTCTTCCTCAAACGCAGTCAATTGCTCCGCATCGCCGGATTGCACTTCCGGCGGAACCAGCAATGCGTCCCACCCTGCGCTGGAGTCGAAATTGCGAGTAGCCATTTCCACAAGGCGTTTCTCGCCTGTAAGCGGATCTTCAATCCTCGTAGCGATGATGGTTTCCGCTGAATCCGCCCATTCCGAGGGGAGTTCCACTTGATCGATGACGTCATCGATCTTCACGTCGATCCCTGTCACACCTACCACTTTACCATGTAGACCACGAACCGGCATGGAAACCGTAAACATGACCTGACTTGTAGACGCATCGATAATGGGAGGGCTCCACGTCAGTTCATCTTTCTGAATCGCCAATTCGTACCAAATTCGCTTTCGTGCGTCGTACTCCTCCGGGAAGAACCCATGCCCTGGAAAACTCATATGCACACCGCTGTGAAGCGCTATGTACTGCCAATGGATGACATCGGCCTGAGATTGTTGCACCAATCGGTAGGTCGGAGTAAGGCACATCAATCTCGCAATATCGTCTAGCACATCGGCTTCGACGACACCGGGTGCAATCTGAAAACTGGCATGCTCGAAGCTGATGGGAATTTCTTGAGTTCTGCCGTCGTCCAACAAACGAAGGTAGCGCTGCGACTGGCGCAGGGACGACAAATTACCCATGGATTCAAATTCGCTCGCCCAATGGAACACCGCCTCGCCGTCAATCTCCTGGTTGAGGCATCGCGAGGCATCCCTGGCTTGTATTCGCACATTGTGTTCGATGATCTGCCCCGCACAACGTAATGTAGACGCCTGGTCGCGAACGGACTGAACAAGCACGCGCTTCGCATTCTCAGTCAGTGTCTCGCGAGTGGTTTGCGCCAAGTCTTCGGCCATGCGCATAGCCTGTTTCTGAGCAATGTAGGTGGCGACACTTAATGGCGCGAGCGCGATCACGAGCAACAGCACAATGAGTTTGTAGCGAATACGCATAATCTGTCTTCGAGAAAAAGGACTTCACGAACCCGTCCCACGCCACACCGGTTCAAAACGATCGATTGAAATTGTAAACGTCGAACGAAGGCACGCAAAGGCCGGGCTTTTGACGGGCAGGAGTGCCCGAAGTAACGCTGAAGGTCATCCTGCCACGACGCCGGGGAAAGGTCGTAACCAATCACATCATTGCGAAAGCATTTGGTGGTAAACGAAAAGAGCGCCCAGGAATGACAGCTCCTTTACGAAAAAACATCATAACGGAGGCGTCGGAAAACCGGAACAAATACTTGTCTTAAAGCAACACGATACGTACAAGCAACCATTACATTTCAACGCTCATTTCCTTAAGGATCGACATGATTTAAACGCCCGCTCGAATATGCCATTCGGGCGGGCGTGTTGCTTTCTAACCGTCGTGTTTCCAGCGGTGCTCAGCGCATACACGGAAGAGATGCCCTGCCTATGGACAAGCGCCGAAGTCGTTCTTGACTTGGCCCACATCGCCCGGGCCTATTGCGCCATTGCCGTCGAAGTCCAGCGCAGCGCAAGCGGGCTCGTTCAAGTCGCAGCCGAAGTTGTTCTTGACAACACCGACATCACCTGGACCGATTGCTCCATTGCCGTCCAAATCGAACGGGCAAAGCAAAGCCTCACATTCGTCCGGAATCATATTGCCGTCGAGGTCCTGCAAGTTACCGGAAACGATATCGCAACTGTCGAGCGTACCGGACGAGTCGCAGTCACGTCCCGGCGTCAATAAAGTAGCTGGTATGAGCATCAGGAATCCGCCGGGAGGTCTCCAACTAAGGCCCGCAACCGCTTCCCCATTATTATTATAATATTCCATCTTAAACCGATACGTCGTCAGGCCTGCAAGATCGATCGTCCCGATCCAGGTCGTCGGTCCCTGATCGAACCATTTGTCAATCACGAGTTCATCGTTCACCCAAAGCCGCACACCATCGTCAGTTCGCGAGAAAAACGTGTATGTACCATCAGCATCGGGCGTGGTCACGTAGCCCGTCCACCGTACGCCAAACTGGTTCGAGCCGATGCCGCCAATCGGCGGGCCACTACCCCAGTCGAAGTTGATATTCGGGTCGATACGCCCGACGGGTGCGCCGGAAAAATCCACGTTCGGGTAGTACGCGCCGGCAAGCCCGTAGGGAACACTCAACTCACAAACGTCACCCAAACCATTTTCGTTGCAATCACTCTGACACTCATCCGGAACGCCATCGTTATCGCAATCCGTACTCGTCTCGAACTGGAGATCGCACTCATCGGGTACTTGATTCTGATTGCAATCGTCGCTACCGCCACCACCAATGTCCTCGTGATCGGGAACGCCGTTTCCGTTGCAGTCGATCATGGTACTGAAATCAAAGTTCATGGTCGTCTGGTTGGTGGAAATGTTGACGATAGAAAGCCCGGATGGATCGCCGCTCCACCAATCGGTATTCGGGTCGGAGGTTGGGGTGAACTGTGTATCGTGGGGAGCGGAGTACAGGTCGTCCGCGTCACCATAGTTAATGTTATTTTCCATCTCCCACAAGCCATCAGCCTGGACGAGTGTCACCATGTAGTGCAAGTTAGGCAACATTTGGTTGTTGTCGTTGTCGCCCAACACATCAATGTGCCAGATGGCAACTCCGCGATCCGGAATCGACGCGTCACGCCCGGTCTTTTGTCGATTTTCGATAATGAAAAACTCGTTCCAAAGCGCCGAGTTCGAATATCGATAGAACGCGTTCACGCCGGCAGTAACTTCGAGGTCAAGGGTCGGTACGATCAATTCTGTCACGCTGGCCCAGCCCGCATCGTACTT
Source organism: Phycisphaerae bacterium (assembly GCA_028282665.1). Taxonomy (GTDB): domain Bacteria; phylum Planctomycetota; class Phycisphaerae; order UBA1845; family UBA1845; genus JANQHN01. The sequence continues at coordinate 6,685 of JANQHN010000185.1, forward strand.
GAAGTAGGCGTTGGGTTCGCACGGGTTCAGGTTGTTTGCGCCATAAGCCATGAGGCAGAAGTTGCCCACACCTGTGGAGTCATAATCGTAGTCGTACAGATCAGGCCAACCCATCAGCATATGCCCATTTTCGTGAACAAACGTGCGGAGTCTGAGTTGATCGCCCAGGTCCGTCATTTGGTAACGCTGTGTACATACCCCATCAGCACAAAAATCCACATACCATGCGTGCGGCCAGAGTCCTTCCCCCCACGCCGAGTCCCGGTTACCGGCGTAGAAACAATTCACCGCATCGATGATGCCGTCACTGTCCGAATCGTATTCACTGAAATCGAAACCAGAATCATCCAAATCCTGGAGCGCTTCGATAATAAGCTCTCGTGCACGCACACCAAACGGAACATTGGGATCGACGTAATGAGTTTTGGGCTGCTGGGCACGATAGTAGGTTGCGGGAACGAAATTCGTGTAATTCAGCGCCCCGTCTGACACATCGAAATAATAGTCATACACAGAACCGTTAATACCGAATGAGTCAAATCCAGGCAGGTTGCAGTAATCATCTATGATACTTGTCGAAATCGTGCCCGCATCATCGGAAAAATCGATTAACAACGTAATGCCAACGACATTCCCGGTGGATGATACACGCAGGCCTGATGCTGCCCGGCCTCCCAGCGCGGCCAGACCGCGGCGGGCGAAATCCTCGCGTTTCTCCCGAACGATCCGCTCGATGTTTTCTTGGGACATTCGAACGTTCTTCTCCAGCCCGAGCATCCCGGGATCGACCGAACCAACGGCAAAGCCCGTCGAGACGAGATCGCCCTTGCCGTCAGCCTTGGCGTAAACAATTTTTAGAGTATCCGGATCGCGAACCACGGTATAACCGTCAAGCGTTTCGACGTGCGTGAAGAACTCATCCCCCCAGATACGTACCCGGATGGTCGATCCATCCGGTTGATTCATGGAAAAAACCTCACCCACAACGGGTTCAGCCAAAGAGTCAACGGCTGTGGTGAGTATGCCGATTACGGATAGAATGATAACCACTGCGAAGCGACTTCGCTGAAACTGCATGGAGAAACCTCCCCTTTATGGTTGTGATGCTGAGCCCTTTCGGACGTTGGCGACGCGAGGTTCGTTTTCCCCCTGAATCACACGCCGCCGGCGCGTAGTTCCACGCATAATTATCCTAGCAGTACACCCATCCCAAAAGCAACTGCTGAATCCGTCGCAATTCGCGTCTAACGCAGAGATTATCGCCCAACGAGCAATACGATGGCTGGAAACT
>JANQHN010000278.1 GCA_028282665.1 Phycisphaerae bacterium
ATGCTGCCCGCAGCAGCAGCCGTTTGATTGCCAGAGCAATTCCTACGGATCAGTCGTACATGCCGCCGGGCATTAAATCGTCGCTCATTCCAGTGATAAGCGAAACAATACGCCGTTCTTTGGTGCGATCGCGGTGGATCGTCCGCCAAACGGCTTTCTGCTCTTCGGTCAAAGCGGCGTCACGATCGATAGGCGTTTCGCCTGGCGTATCTGAGACGTTCAAGTCGCGGTGGAACATCCGATGTGCTTCGGAAACCAACTCTTGAATCTCGACTTTGCAGTAGATGGAAAAACCCTCATCGGTCTCCACTATCTGGACTTCTGCCATTTCACGCCGCGATTGCATACGTGAAATCGACGGACGTAAACGGGGAATATCGCGATCGGCACCGACGGGAATCGCTTCTGTGACGAACAACCCCCTGTTGAAGTCACGCTTGTCGATGCGGTATCCCTCGCTGACAAGGGCGAGTTCCACATTCTGATGAACGGCACTTTCATCGGCGACACGAACTTGCGCAACGGTATACTTGAGCGACGATGGTTTCGTTTGCGAGCAAGCAGCAAACCCAAGGAACCCGACTATTGCCAAAGGCAGTATGAGTGATTGCTTTAACATGGCACCTATTATTCCGTTCAATTAACGTTGTGCAAGCGATCGGGCAGTATTCGCGCCGGTAAACCAGCTCTTTATGAGACCACGGAATCAAGTCAATTCATCATCGGCTTCACTTACTCCGAACGATTCGATGCGCGGAAGACGTCGAATCGCATTTGCCCTTAACTTGATCGCACCTGGAGCGGGATTGGTCATACTACGGCGGGAATGGCTTGGCTTGTCGATCGCCATTTTGTTTGCGGTAAGCGCACAGCTTTCGATCTGGGGATTCGCTATTACGCCGGGAAGCGTCCCCCGTTCCCTCGCGTGGCTTGGGCTGGTGGTGGCGGGCGTCGTGTGGGCAGGCGCACAATGGCTCGGTTACGCACGTGCTCAAAGCGTATTCAGCGCCGACAGCGAGGAAGGCCTGCGACTACTCTGCGAACAGGCCGATATTGCTGTTGAGCAGGGTCGATTCTCAAAGGCTCACGACCTGCTCACAATCGCACTACGTATCAATGACGAAGACATAGAGATTCAATCTCGCCGGGCTAGAGTGCTGATGCTACTGGGGCAATTTGCAGAATCAGCACAAATCTGGGAGCGGGTGCTTGTCATGAATCCGGATAAAGAATTGCGTCGCGAAGCGATCGAAGCCATCGAAAAAATGCCCCGCGATGCCAACCCGAACATCGGGACGCTAATCCGGTGACAGCGATCTTGTCAATCGCACAATTGTAAGCATCCACGAAACCGCGCTAAATCACGGCTGAAAGCAACGGCATATACGAAAGGATTTCCACTAAGGAATCATCAAACGCAAGTATGTGAGTGGAATCGATCCGAGTTGTCACAAATAGGCCGACTACCCGTCTGTAAGTTGCACGCTGGCCAAGCCTGTTGCCACGTTATCCGCGAAGCTGAATACCTTATCGAGTCCGGTGACCATGAAGAGTCCCCAGACGTTGGTATTGATCGCGCACAACATCAGACGGCGTTTTTGACTAATGAGTTTTTTGCGCAATTTGAGTAATTTCGCAATATTGGACGAGTTGAGGTAGGAGACACCTTCGAAATTCAACACAACATCGATGTCGCAATTCTTCTCCGTCTCATCGATAAGAGCGGTGAGATCATCGGTAAATCCGGGATCATCTTGCAGTTCCGCGACTACGATGTGTTCAGACCAGCGTTCGATGGACATCGCCAAAAGCTCCCTAAAATTAGGCGAGTATGCACGGTAAAGGTTCAACGCCGTGATGTCAATCCGTGGATGCCAAAGCTTGCAGTGCAAACAAATGAGCGGCTAAGCATTTGCGGTTTTTCGGTAGGACGACCCGATAAGTCAGCCACCCACCGTTGGCGAGTACGCGTAATGACGCTAGAATATGATCGTCACAAGGCGTGGCTCGTTTCCCGCATTTGGACAATCACAGGGGCTGTAGCTCAGCTGGGAGAGCGTCTGGTTTGCAACCAGAAGGTCGTCGGTTCGAGTCCGATCAGCTCCATTGATGTAAGTCTTCCTACCTCAATGGACTTACGATTCGTCGGGATGCATTTCCGAGAGCGAACCCATGAAAGAATGCGCGGAAAGAATACCGCGCTTCGGAAGGGTTCGCATGGCTCGTACAAACCAACGAAGAATACCTCTATATCGCAAGAAATTTCTCGGTGGTCGCGACAAGGCGGTCGTTACGCTCACCGTTTCAAAGACCGGCAAGCGGAAAGACTACTACCTCGGCGTTTACGGTACCGACGAGAGCCGGAAGCTTTACGCGAGCTTGAACGCACAATGGGAAGCAAAAGGACATGAACTGCCATTATGGAGTTATTCAGGCCGGGCTCGCGGGAGTCGAGTTACCGAGAAAATTCGAATTACTCAATTG
>JANQHN010000209.1 GCA_028282665.1 Phycisphaerae bacterium
CGGAAGAGAACTCCGTACCGCTGCCCTCTGCTTAACTCACGGTGCCGCCCCAATGAATCCTCAAAAGGATACCACAGGCCACCGGTCGCGCCGTAAGCGGGTTGCCTTCCCCGTCAAAAGCAACATGGGATCGTCGCCGGCGGTCAACGGTCCTTCTCTTCTATCGACTAATTTAAGTATAGACCGAGGTTTCGTCTTCGACAAACCCACTCGAAGAAGGCCATTATCACACATTGTCAGATTGTGTATTGAGCTGATGGAGAACGATACGCACCTCAATGCGCCTGTGCCTCCAATGGTGAGTGCTCGTCCGTCTGATCTTGCTCGATCAGGAGGTGGCGCCGACACGTATCCAAGAGCACTTCTCTTGCATTGGGCTTGGGAACGATGTCATCGAATCCTGCAGAGAGGGCTTTTTGTCTGAACTCGAGCGAGGTATGCGCGGTCAAGGCGATGATCGGTGCTTGTATTCGTTGCTCGCGTAGTCGAACGAGCGCTTCCAAGCCATCCATTTTCGGCATTTCGATATCCATGAGAATCAAATCGTAATGCCCTCTTCCACCGACCATGATCGCTTGATGACCATCGCAGGCAATGGCTACATTCATTCCTGCGCGATGTAACAATCTTCCCACCAGCACCTGCGTGTCCGTGCTGTCTTCCGCCAACAGTACGTGCTTGCCGTAAAGATGGTCTTCTTGGTGGTTGGCGATAGGGTCGATCTTGCCCAACATGGCAAGAGAGAGAAAACTGCCTACTGCTTTTTCGAACCGGGCGTTTTTCTCGAGGATCATGTCCGGTGGAAAAACCGTTTGACTCACACTTGCATCGATGTCCGACGTCATTAAAGCAATAGGCAAAAATCGGCACGTTGGGGTACTCTTCAGGGCGGTTACCAAGGCGGAACCTGGTATTCCTTTTAGCTCGTTGGCTGTCATCACACAAAGTGGTTGCTCATCCTCCAGTTTGTGGATCGCTTCGCCAACATCGTTTGCTGAATACACCGCCAAACCCCGCGCCGCGCACGATCGTTCAATCACATCGCGGAACAAGTGACTTGGTTCGAGTACCAGGATGTATCCCCGGATAGGGGAAGCTGCATTGCTGGCCGACATGGCTTCCTCGATGTCCAGATAAAAGAATTGCTGATTAGCGAGTGCCCAAACACCAGAGTCACTCGCCATGACTTACGGATAGATCGGAAAAACCTATTGGTGTCTCAATTAACGTTGAATTTAAGCAGTGCTTTAGGGGCGTGTGTATTCCAATTCCTCGATCCTATGCGGCAGGTAGCACGTGGAGTTAGGTTGGGAGGCTAAAAATTAAACGTGAAGATGCATGAATGTTACCGGACAGGTCGCGACGGTTTGCCCACACCAGCGCTAGTCCATGCCTAGCTCAAGCTTCGCCGCTTCGCTCATTTTGTCTGGATTCCAAGGAGGATCGAACGTGACATCAACGTTGACCGATTGCACGCCATCAATACCCGCTGCCTTGCGGCTTACCTCGCTTACTAACGTCTCCGCGACCGGGCAGGCAGGTGAGGTCAGAGTCATGGTAATGTCGACATTTTGATCGGGCCCAATCTCGATGCCGTAGATAAGCCCCAATTCATAGATGTTTACCGGAATCTCCGGATCGTACACCGTCTTGATTGCCTCGACGATCATCGATTTCAACGCTTGGTCCTGCAATCGCTCAATGGGGTTCTTTTCAGTCATTGTTTTCTTCGTATGTGAAGACTCCATATCGAAACGACGCAATGAGAAACGTTTCTCATACGATCCGGTGTTTTGATGGTGACAGATTTCGGTTTGTTCGTTTTTGACACGAAGTTCCCCGAATTTCACCAGTGGAATAGCGCCTACTCCTCCGTTTTTACCGGGGCGTCGCTACGTTCGAGGGCTGCGTTCATCGTGTGCCAAGCAAGCGTTGCGCACTTCACCCGCGCGGGGTAGCGACAAACGCCCGAAAATACCTCGAGTTTGCCAAGCCCAGGCGACTCCTGAGACTCTCTGGGTTCGCCGGTGATCAAGTCGTGGAAGTTTTTGAAGATCTCCTTTGCTTCTTCCAGCGATTTGCCTCTGAGCACTTCGGTCATCAACGAAGCGGAAGCGGTCGATATTGCACATCCCCCGCCTTCAAAGCTGGCGTCAGCGACGGTATCGCCGTCAAGCTTCAAATAAATCGTCACGTGGTCGCCACAAAGCGGATTGTGCCCGTCTGCTTCGCGATTCGCTTCGTTGAGCTTGCGTTTGTTCCTGGGCCTCTTGCTGTGGTCCAGGATCAACTCCTGATAAAGATCCATGAGTTCATCTGACATAATGACGGCCTCAATCCAACGTAAACCTTTTAGAAGTACGGTCCCTCACTCTAAGTGTGCTATCTCAAGCTCCACCTAGCCGAACATTTCAATGGCTTTTTTAAGACCTGTAACCAGCGCGTCGATTTCACCCTTGGTATTATAAAATGCCAGCGATGCGCGTACGGTCGCCGGAACGCCAAACCGATCCATGATTGGTTGGGCGCAATGATGACCTGCTCGAATCGCGATGCCTTGCATGTCCAAGATCGAGCCGATATCGTGCGCGTGAACGCCGTCGACCACGAACGAGACGACTGAGGCTTTGTGCTGAGCAGTGCCGATCAGCCTGATCTGATTCATCTCCATCAGACACGAGGTTGCATATTCGAGCAACTCGCGCTCATACGCGGCAATGCGGTCCATACCGGCATCCTGCAGGTAGCGGATCGCTTCCCCCAGGCCGATGGCGCCTGATATATTGGGCGTGCCTGCTTCAAACTTTGCAGGCACCTCTGCGTAGATCGTTTTGTCAAACGTGACTGACGCGATCATATCGCCACCGCCTTGGTAAGGCGGCAGTTCTTTCAGCCAGGACGCCTTGCCGTAAAGCGCACCGATACCCGTTGGCCCGAACATTTTGTGTCCGGAAAAGACGTAGAAATCGCAATCCATCTCCCGTACGTCGACCGCCATGTGTGGGACCGCCTGCGCTCCGTCCACAAGGACCGGTACGTTGTACTCATGAGCCTGCGCGATCATTTCCCTAACCGGATTGATCGTGCCCAAAGCATTGGACACATGCGACAGGGCGACGAGCTTGGTCTTCTCCGAAAGCAGACGTGTGTATTCTTCACGAATGACCTCGCCGCGATCGTCGATGCTTGCAACCCTCAATACCGCTCCTGTTTGTTCGCAGAGAATTTGCCAGGGGACAATGTTGGAATGATGCTCCAGTCCGGTGATGAGAATCTCATCGCCCGGTCCAAGCGTCGAACGCCCAAGCGTTTGTGCGATCAGGTTGATTCCTTCGGTGGTTCCTCGTACGAACACAATTTCGCGAGCGTCCGAAGCCCCCAGGAACGAGGCGATACGCCTGCGCGACTTCTCGTACGCCTCGGTCGCTTCCATGCTCAAACGATGAACGCCTCGATGGATGTTTGCGTTTTCAGCCGCGTAGAAATTAGCGACTCGGTCGATCACGCAGCGAGGCTTTTGCGTAGTGGCGGCGCTGTCCAAGTAAACGAGCGGTTTACCGTTAACCGACTCCGCGAAAATCGGGAAGTCTGCACGAAACTTGTTCATGTCGAGTAGCATGCCTTGCCAAGCCGCGTTTTTGTTGGGCGATTCGGTTTCGAAAGAAAGCATAGTTATCGTTCCCATCAGACCGACTCGCGAAGCACCTCCGAGTTGGGCAGGCGGTCAAACAACAGCCGCTCGATGGATGCACGAATGGGTTCGAGTTTCATCGATTCGATGGTCTCTGCGGCGAACGCTTGAATCAGCATGCTGCGCGCGGCTCGTTCATCCAGTCCGCGTGACCGTAGATAGAACACCGCCTCCGCCTCAACCTGTCCAATTGTCGCGCCGTGTGTACACTTGACATCGTCTGCGAAAATCTCCAGTTGGGGCTTGGTGTCGACTTGGGCGTCCTCCGAAAGGAGAAGATTCATGTTCGACTGTTTCGCATCGGTCTTTTGAGCATCTTTCGCTACGAAAATTCGGCCGGAGAACACGCCCCGTGCCTGGCCGTCGTATACGCCTTTGTAGAATTCTTTGCTGTCGCAGTGTGGCTTGTTGTGGTCGATGCGCAGGTGATTATCCACGTGCTGCTTGTCGCCGATCACCGTCAATCCGTTAAAGTTACAATCCACACCCTCGCCGTTAAGGATCGCGTTGATGTCGTTGCGTACCAGCCCGCCGCCCAACGCGACGGCGTGCGACGTTAGTGCGCTCGCGCGTTCCATGAACACCTGAAAAGTCGCCATGTGAAACGCGGTGGCGCTTTCGCGCTGAATCTTATAGTGATCGACTACGCCGTTTTCTGCGATTGACAGTTCGGTGACCGAATTGCTCAAGTAGACCGTCTCGTCTTGCCCCGCGTACGTTTCGATAAGCTTCGCTTGGCTGTTCTCACCTACGATGATCAGATTGCGTGGATACACTCCCACAGGGGCCGACGGGGACGCAGTGAAGAATACAAGATGTACCGGCGTTTCGAGTATTTTACCTGCGGGCACGTAAACGAATGCGCCGTCTTCCATCATGCCGGTGTTCAAGGCGACGAACGGTTCGTCTTTGTATTCCTGGCCGCGCGGAAAATGTTCGGATACGAGGTCCCCATTGGTTTGCAATGCCTCCGCCAGGCTTTGCACGATCACGCCTTCCGGCAGGTCTTCGATGTCGGAAAGTTCGGCGTCAAATCGGCCGTTGACAAACACGAGCAAACTCGTCTTCAAATCTTCAATCGT
>JANQHN010000219.1 GCA_028282665.1 Phycisphaerae bacterium
GGTGTAAGTCATGCGACGAAGTGAGATTATATGTGCATCCCCAGTCCTGACAAGCGCTGCGGAGAGGTTGAATTGTCGTTTCCGTCTCGTTGGCACTACCTCCGGTGTGTCTTTAAAGGTCAACAGTGCTTCGGCTTTGCCGCCATCAGATGGTCATTTTCAACTTAAGGAAAGATTTTTCAGTGACAGTGGCGTGCTTGTCTCAAACCGCTCAGGTTACTATAAGCATAAGCATCTGCATGTAATCCGGAGAGAGAAGGCTGGGCCTGGGGCGGTTGCACCGCGAAAGCGATGCAAAGCCCCAATATGCTTCATCGATAGAGGCCAGGTTCAAGCTCAGTCCCACCGTAAGTCGGCATTCGCTAAAGTTCGAATCCAGAAGGACATAAAAGATTTTTGGGGTTTGGTGCATGGAAGTTTTGAGCGAGGGCTTGCGGCAAGAACCAAGCGTTGGTGATGACGTTGTATCCGTAACGCTGCGCGATAAAGGTGGTTTAATGCTGCATTATAAGATTCGTTGTTCGTTACTCTGCCCTCATGAGGAGAGCCTTCCGACTCAATCCTGAGGAGTTCTATAAGCCTTTAATTGCCCGGCCTAGGCGCGAGCAGGTTATCAAATTCGATTGTGATCGGCTTGATTTCGGTTGCCTCGATGACTTTACCACTTCGTTTGGCGAACGAGAGTTCCAGGCGGCGTTTCTCTGGATAAACCACGACCGCGTGCAAGGTGACGCTTCCTGTTCCGCTATCGCCGACGGATTTCAAAGCCTCCCACGGATCTTTCAGCGCGCTGCCGGATTTTACTCTGTCAGCCAGCTTCTTGTGCCGAGCGAGCGTTCCCTGATACGCATTTTGGGCGGGTTTCCCATCCTGATCGATGTAGTGATTGGTCGTGACGCAGGTGCCATTCTTCGACGGATTTTCCGTTACATTACCGCTCGGGTCGATGCGAAAAACGTGTGCGGGAATATGCTCTGCGAGTCGAACCCGCGGCGTGACTACGCGGACCATGTAGCTGAATGGGTAGGGGGAATTCTTCTGCATGATCTTTTGTACGCTCTTTGGGGCTTTGCTCGCATCGGTTGTTTCCAACACTTCGGTAAGCGCTAGTGCGAGCGGCATGCAACGCCTGGTCGGCGCCCTGCTGATACCTCCCGAGCCATCGTGCATAAACGTGCAAACACCCGCATCGTTGATGCCAGTAAGACCGCCTACGAAACAAGGCCAGGCGATGGTAGCGACGCTACGTCGATTTTCGGGTTGGCGTACGATTAGAAGTTGCGATTCGACCATGCTGGGCGCAAGGATCCAGAAGTCGAAATTCCTCGTTGTCATTACGCCGTGCTTGCCCGCCTTGTCACCCCACAGCGTGTAACCCGAACAGCCAAAGGCGCGAGTCATGTCTTTGGCGTTGTACAGGATTAGATCTTCCAGATTCACCGGTCGGCCGAGAGCTTTGATTGTAGGTAATTTTCCGCCGTTTTTAGCCTTCATGCCTTCGAGCATGCCTTCAAGTTCCATACGGGTTCGATCTGTGATTTCGATGAACTGTACGAGCTGGCTTTGGGCTGCGATGACCACCGCACGCTGTTGCTGCGGTAATGGTGCAAGCATTTCTTGCTGCAACTTGATGAACTCATCACCCACAAGGTATCCTTGCGCGAAGCCCATCTGCTGAGGTGTTCCCCAGACGTGCAACGCTCGAATCGAGCCGATTTGGTCGAGTTCCCCATTTATTTTTGGCTCGGTTGCGATAGCTGGCAGTGTCAGCGAGAGCAACAAGGTCGCAATCAGCCGGCGCGGTTTTCTACCGTCTATGGTTAGCATTCATTCCTCCTTGGGAATCCTACTTATCAATCGAGACCAGCCACATAGCTGCAATTATTCGCCCAATCTTTCAGACAGGCACAATACACGGAGGTTAGCAATTCCGCGTCAAAAAGACTAACTGGAAAACGACCGTTTTGTGGTGCGAATTGAACGGAGTGGAGTTAAGGCTCGCCGCATTGCCAGCAGGATTCAAAATTGTCCGGATTCTCCTCACCGCAATTTTTGCAGACCCAGTGAGGCTCTTCTTCGCCCGATTCGCGAAGCTGCTCCCGCTCAAACATTTTTTTGGCGGTATCACGAGTGACCCAAAGTACGTCAAAATAGAACTCGCTGGGAACGAAGCAGCGGTCGGGCAACGCCACCCACGGACTGAGTTGGGGTACGGTAAGGTAGGGTATTTTTTCCAATTCCAAGGCCATCATAACCGCCTGAATCGGTACACCCTTCAGCTCGCGCGAAGTGATCGAAAACCAGGATTTTTTCGGTCTGTAGATCTCTAGGTCAAATCCAGTACCGCATTCGCGACAACACCCGTCCTCCGCTCCAGCCAGTTCGCAACTGCATTTTTTGCAGGTGATGCCGAAATCGGGCAGCGGGCTCCGAATTTTGTCAAAACGGGGTTCGCGTAATCGGGACCAGGTTGCAAGGAGGGATTCGATGTTGAATTCCCGTCCGCACTCCGGACACCGGTGGATAGACAGTCCGTTGAGTGAGTAGGCGCAGTTTGGGCAGTTCAAGTCCCAGTGGGGCACGGGAAGTTGGTGGGGGTCGATCTCCATCACGTAATTATAACGGATTATCGCGGAGGGTTGTGACTGCTTCCTGCGGAGTTGACGAAGGCGCTGCCTTAAAACAGCAAATGCAGCAGGTAATCGATCCGGCCTCTCAGAACCAAGTGACGGCCGGAGAATTTCATCACTTCGCGCATCTGCTGCCGGTAAGTGGGGGCGTAACAATGCTTTGGGCATTTCTTGCACGAAGGTTTGGGATCGAATGGGCAGTGAGTTCGTTTCGCGAATGCGTGCATGAGTAAGCGGCGACACCCCGAGCAAAGTAGGACTTCTTTACCGGCGATGGATGTGACATCGGGGGTTTTCATTTGGACCTTCTCGCGCGGCGCATCCTTGTGCTTGCAGTCGCAATAGACGCGCACGAACTTCACCAGAAGCCTGAGATCTTGGCGTAACTTCTTCGAGTTGATGTTCAGTGAGCGCGGAGATGTGTTATTCCGCTTGCTCGAGCGCGTGCAAAGCGGAAGCGGTTGTCCAATCGCCTCCAAGGTGCGTCCGGCATTTCGCGGTGATGATTTCATTAGCTTCTGCACCATTTCATCCGTGTTCGCTACATTTGAACCAAACATCGCGATGAGAGGGGCTTACGACATTTCATCGCTCGCAGCATAAAGATAGATGATTTCCATTGCGTTGATTCAGGTCAACCTGTGCTAATTAATCGGACGCCGATCATTTTGCATCTATAAGCTGATACGACGGCCGGATAGCTTTCAACGCCATGTGGTTGACAGAGAGCCATTCACTCCGTCAGCCGTTAGACCTCGGCGTAGCGATTGCCTCGCTCCAACCGTTGTTCGAAGGTCGTCCGGTCCGTCGCCGCCTCACCGGCTGTCAGCTTCCTGCCCGTCACGCACACGTAGCTGGACACACTCGCCAAATCGATGCCACAATAGTCCATAAGCCAACCTCCTTTCGCGACCAGTGTTCAGATGTCCACGAAACCTCAAAAAATAGCCTAACGACCCGGCCGGGGTCGGCTCACTACATCGCTTTTCCTTTTCGGGCCAGTTGAAAAACAACGGAGTCTAATGCGAGGTATGGTCAGTCAGATAGCTTCCAGTTCTTTGACAAATTCTTGTATGATCCACTCGGGCGTGGAGGCTCCCGCAGTCACGCCGGCGATCTTTTTTCCTTCCGTCATGGAAGGGGTGAGTTGGGCTGCGGTTTCGAGGTGATACGTCTCGCAGTCCTGTTCTTTGCACAATCGGGCAAGTTCTCGCGTGTTGGCGCTATGCAGGCCGCCCAGCACGAACATGACATCCACCTCTTTGCTCAGTTCAACTGCCGCCTGCTGACGGCGCGTTACTTCGAGACAAAGCGTGTTGACGATTTTCACTTCGCGGTAGGGGCGCTTGAGAATTTCCGCGATCATTTCCGCGACGTGTTCGGGGGCGTGAGTCGTTTGTGCGACAATACCAAGCCGCTCTTTGTAGGGTAACGCTTCTTCCAAGTCGACACCGCGATCGATGACCGTGACTTTCGGCGCGTAAGCGATCACGCCTTTCACCTCGGGGTGTTTGGAATCGCCGATCATCACGACGTGATACCCATCTTCGTGCAGTTGCTTCACGACGTTTTGCGCTCTTTTTACCAGCACGCACGTCGCATCGATCACGTTGAGTTTGCGTTCCTTCGCGCGTTGAAAAGTTTCCGGTGTTGCACCATGTGAGCGGATGAGTACTGCCTGATCGGGTTCGATCGTGTCGAGTTTGCCGCTTTGATTGAGTCCTTTGTTTTCCAAGCGCTCAACGAGTTGTTTGTTATGGATGACGGGGCCCAGCGCGACGACCTTGCCTGCACCATGCTTCACAACGGCCTCCTCAGCCAATTCGATCGCGTCCTCCACGCCGAAACAAAAACCTCTCGAACTCGCCAGCCTGACTTCCATCGAAAAGCACCTCGACCTAGCATCCAAGAAAAAACCGGTCCAAAAGCTAGGACCGGTCTGGCCGAAAGATTGTATGCGCAGAACGAATACGCTTCCAGAAACAGCAAGCGTCGAATGAATCTGTCAACACCGCGCTTACGCCCGGAATGCATTTGTCTCCGCGTTGCCGGTCTAACCCACGCCGACTTTGGCAGGCGATCCGCAATCACTCGTTGTGCAGGCGAGTGCTTGGTCCAGGTCGGCAATGATGTCGTCTACGTCTTCCACGCCAACGGAAATACGAACCAGACCATCAGTGATATTCGCGCGTTTTCGAGCTTCCGGCCCCATCGATGCGTGCGTCATGCCTGCAGGGTGTTGAATCAATGATTCCACACCACCAAGGCTCACCGCTAATCCACAAAGCCGGACGCAGTTCATCATGCGCTTACCCGCTTCGAGTCCGCCTTTCAGTGAGAAGCTCACCACCGCGCCTCCGCCGCTCATCTGTTTTTTCGCAATCTCCTGCTGAGGGTGCGAATCAAGCCACGGGTATCGAACCCATTCGACGGCAGAGTGCGATTCAAGGTACTGGGCCACTTTCATCGCACTTTCACAGTGGCGTTTCATGCGCAGGCTGAGCGTTTTGATGCCGCGATGCACAAGAAACGATTCGAACGGAGGAAGTACGCCACCGAGGTGATTGAGCATCTTGCGAAATTCGTAGCATTGCTCCTCGCGCTTCACGACGATCATGCCGCCGACCACATCCGCGTGCCCATTGAGGAACTTGGTCAGGCTATGAACGATCACGTCCGCCCCGAGTTTGAACGGTTGTTGCAGGATTGGGCTCATGAATGTATTGTCGATGACTACCTCTGCTCCATGCGCGTGCGCGATCTTGGAGACAGCAGCGATGTCGGTGATGACCAGTGTCGGATTTCCGGGAGACTCGAGATAGACCACTTTGGTATTCGGGCGCATGGCCTTTTCGACGGCCTCCAGATCGGATGTGTCGACAATGGTCGACTCCACACCCATCTGGCTTAATATCGACTCGACCAGCGTACAGGTCGGGCCGTACACCGCATCCGCGCAGACGATGTGATCGCCGGACTTGAGTAGAGTAGCAAGGGCTGTATGAATCGCCGCCATACCGCTGCCGCATGCGAGGCCTGCGTATCCGCCTTCCAACGCCGCCACGTTCTTTTCGAGTGCTTCGACCGTTGGGTTGCCCATCCGCGAGTAGATATAGCCTTTTTCTCGCCCAGCAAAGAGCGACGCGCCGTGATTCGCGCTTTCGAACGAGAAAGTCGAAACCTGGTAGATGGGCGGAATGACGGGGTGGTTTTCATATTTTCCGATTCCCGCGTGAACGACCAGACTATCGACAGACAGATTTTTCAGATCCTCCATATCAGCCTCGCTGTTCTTTGAAATAAAACGACGTATGCGTTGGCGGCGCAATTCCAGGTAAGTCGAAAGCGACTTGGGAGAGTTCCCATTTAGATTCCCAAGCAATTTGTGGGCCGACTGACGCAAGAGATGCCCAAAAGTGAGGCTTGAGGGGAGAGATTTCACATTTTCCAGATCAGAAAGGTGATTTTGGGCACAAAATGGACCATGCCGGTTATCGTTGGTGTCGTTTGCGATTAGGGGGGTGGTGGAACTGATGCCGGTTCGCTTGGTTGTTCGGGTGTGAAAACCGTTGGGATTTGAGTGGGTACGAAACCAGGGATTGACGTCAGGTCAGCCCATTTCAATTTCGGATTGTTCTTAAAGGGCGTGTATAACGGATCGCCAATCAACGCTAACTGCCAGGAATTAAAAGGCAAGGTCGCGAAATAACATTCTACGAGAGTAAGCTTGCCCGTTAGCATCAGGCCTATCAGGTGTGACGGTTTTGGGAAGCTGGAAAGGTACGGCTCAGCCGTTGGTCCCAACGTGGAGGCGGCACCGTCTCGCAATAAACCCGCACACCAGTAGCTATTATTCGCTCCTCGAAGAGACTTCAGTTCGAAACTTGCGATGTGGTAGGCAAAGGCGCCTTTGTTGAATGCGAAAGCGGGCACGTAATTGCCAACACTGTACCAGCCGCAGTAGATCGCGACGTCATCGCAACTGCCCGGTTTGAATACCGCCTTTTCTGCGTTCAATCGGACTGGGATGTTCGTATTCTCCTTGACCAATACGGACAAGAATTGCAGGTCGCGATCGTATTCCCGGTAGAGGTCGTTTTTGTTTGCTGCACGCAAGTCAATGTAACACTTCCCCATCAGGCCGGCACGTTCGGCCTCGATGCTGTCGTCTATAAGGCGCCGTGCGATCTCTGGGGTGGGCCCGTCAATACGCGATATCATCAACGTTCGACCTTTCGGCAGCAATCGATCGATGCTCTTTTGATCTGCGAACAGGTAATAAGCGTTGGGGACCCACTCGTAAAGTGGGTATTGCTCCAGCAGGACGAGGGTAAGTTCGTTGTCGAATGCGGCGTGGTTGTAGTTTCCGCCAAGCCAACGTGCTTGGTCGTCCACCCAAAAAGAAAGCCCCAGTAAACCCTGCCACGTGCGAACGGCGGGTAGCGCCTCGGTTGCATCGGGGTGCAACGGACCCGCGCGGTATGCCTTGGCCAGTTCGCCCTCGACTCGCTTAGATTCCTCCAGCAGCGTCTGGAGTTGTGCGGCGCGATCGGGCAGCATTTTTTCAATATTCGACGAGTAGAACGGCAGCACCGAGGTTTTGCCTTCGGCGAGCTCCATGAATGTGACGAGCATGGACAACAGTTTCGTACGATCTTCGTTGCTGGGCTCATTCACTTTCATAATCGCCCGCTTTTTAATGCCCTGGTATCTTTCGTACTGCTTCCACAGTTTGGAATTCTGACGGCCTTGCGTGCCTGGCTGGTCGGGTTTTCCCGCAGCCCCCCCGGGAGTGTGACCGAAGAATTTTTGCTCGAATTCGTCCATCCTGCCCTTTAGCCGTTTGGTCGACTGCTCGAGGATGAGTTCCAGTTCACTTTGCATAGAACGCGAAGCGGGCGTAGCTTTCGGTGCACTTACTTTGAGTGGTATATCGTAGAACGTTATGAGGCATTTGACCCGCTCTCCCCATTCGGCTGATTGGATCTTGCTTCGGACTTTGGTCGCACAGCTATCGTAAGTTTCACGCGAAATGCTCTCACGTTTGGGAAGGGCGATTCCTATAAGTTGATTGCTAGGTACGCCGCGCACTTTGGCGTAGTACTGGGCGAGCGACTGAGATTTTTCGCTTGTGCTGTTATAAAGCAAGGCGCACTGATCAGCGGTGAGTTGGGCAAATGCCCGGTGAATGCAAACGAACGGAAAGAGGCAGGCGCAAAGAAATACGACTGATTTTGTGAAGGTTCGTTGATTGTTGGTATTTCTATTCATCCACCCAACGCCTTCGCTCGTTGTTTAATGCTGTTTCGTTGCGGAGCATCCTCGGGTAGGGAGTCTATCGCTTTTCGATACGCGCGGATAGCGCTAGTGGTATCGCCTTGTAGATAAAGAATTTCCGCATGACAGACCAACACCCGCCAATCGTTCGGTGCGGTTTTGATTGCCTGTGCGCAAAGAGAGCGCGCTTCGTCGAAGTCGTCCTCCCGGCGTCGTTCCATCAGCAACATGGCGAGTTCCACGAGTAGTTGTGGATTGTCGGGCGCCATGGCGACGCATTGACGGTATCGTTTTATTGCTTCATCGCTTCTTCCCGCGAAATTCAACGTCACCGCGTATTCAGCTTGGAACGTTAGAGAGTCTTCGAATTGCGACTCACGCAAAGCCAGCCTTGCTATCGCCTCGTCAAACAGTGCAAGTTCGTGCAACAATTGGATGACGGCCAGTTCTTTCTCCAAATCTTCCGGCGATGCATCTGCCCGTTTCTTGAGGGCGAACAAACGTTCGTGCGAGGATGCGACGAGCAATCCGCGCACTTCTTCGAGGGCTTGTTCCACCGGCGGGTGACCGGGGATTTGCATTTGGGCGATGCTTAAGTGGTGCAGTGCACCGTCATGGATTCCCGCGCGCATGTATGCCAAGCCCAATTCGCGATGTGCATCTGTGTAACCCAAATCGATCTGGACGGCCCGGTTCAGCACTTCGATTGCCTCTTCGTGCCGACCGGCGTTACTAAGCCATTGCCCGAAGAGAAGTTGGGCGGTTGCGGTATCCGGGTTGTCTCGATAGGCGGATGCGTAGAGCGTACCGTTATTACGCCATTCCGTGTTTCGGACCCAGCATCGGCCTACGGCGGCGATGCACACAATCGCAAGTGCGATTCGTGCCAGTTGATGGTTCGACACACTGCGCAATGCGAGTCCGGCGAGCAGCGCGATGGTGAACGAAGGCAAGTACCAAATTCGTTCCGCCATGAACACTTGGATTAATACGAAAGCGTTGGCGGTCGGTGCATAGCAGACTAGAAGGACAGCGGTTAACAAGGCGATACGTCGATCTCCTTTCCGCCAGGCGACAATTGACCATCCGATAAGACCGGCAGCGATGGTGAGCCCCAAAAGCACGTATGGATTCATGATGCTGGTGGCGAGACGCGTATCATTGGGAGCGTAGGCGGTGGTCAAGACGGCGGGCCAAATAGTTTTTGTCCAATACATACCCCACAGCTGAATTACGCCTAAGATGTGTTGCCAAAGCGGAGCATCCACTAACAGATTCACCGTCTTGCTAATTGCCGGTCTTTGGTGCAGCTGTCCGCCCAACGCGTGGTACCTAAGGCCGAAGTACGCGATCAACGGTAAGAAGAGGTACAAGCAATTTCTTGCGGTCTGCAAGATTGCAAGGGGAAACGAAGGAGAGCAAGATTCAACTGTGATTCGGTCTCGTGACTTTCGCTCCAAACGTGAATACAAGTCAAATAGAGGTACGACGGCGAGGACCGCGACACCGCTTTCCTTGGCGCCCATCGCCGCAAACGCACAAACCGCTACGATCACCCGCCAACCGATGGTGGCGTAAATCGTGGAACAACGCAAAGTACGCAAATGCGCGAACACGGCGCACAAACAGCCGCCCGCAGCTAGCATGTCACCGATCCCCACAATGCTCGCGACCACCTCGACGTGAATCGGCATCACCGCAAACAGCAGGCCTGACACTAAGGGCACGGCGTTCCCATCGGCGAGCAATCGTGCAAATCGTATGACAAGCCATGTTACAATCGCATGGAGCGCCAAACAGCAGATGTGGTAAGGAACTGCGTTTGTCCCCGCGAGTATGTACACCGCGCGATAGAACGTCAACGCGACGGGTCTGTACAGCAGATCGCGATTGGGCATCGACGTGCCACTTTCCGACCAGTAATCCGTAAGCCAGATGTCGTCCCATCCGTTTGGTTCCGTGATTTTGTAGTTATACCGAATGACCGGATTGTCGTCGTTGGTGAATCCGTTGGGTAGGATGTTGATGAAGCAAATCACGGCGAGCGCGCAACAGACAATTTCTGGTCGGCGCACGGTGGATAGCGGGCGAAGTTCATTTTCAGGTGTCGTACCATTCGTTTGGAAAACCGTATGTTCGTTTTGCGTCAATTCCTGGCCTCGCCTGAGCGTTCCATGAGAAAAACGGTGTGGCGGGTGGGTTTCACCAAGCCGGTCGCACAGTCCTTATCCTATGCGCTCGCCACGTGCCACGCCACAAAACGACGCAATCCGCCCAACGACTCAATCAACTTTCTGTGTGAGACTCGCGTTCGCCAAGTCCACGTTACTATTCATAATCCAGATCGGGCATCACAAGGCAGGTATCGGCGATCCGTGGATCGGCGGGATCGGAATAAGCTTCCGTGCCGGTCAGTCAGGTGGTAATTCTTTGAAGTCGGCGGGGTACAACTTGCCGTCATCACTCCAGTCGCCCGACTGGGAATCGAAATCAACGTTCCATCACACGCTCCGTGCGGAACAATGGTCGATTATCAGTGGTGAAATCGGTCTGGAGTCGAAACCGGTTTCGTGGTCAAACGTGGCGAGTTTGTCTCCAGTAGCGACATTGAAGAATTTTAAACGGCGCCCTTAGGGCTTGATGGAGGCGAGTGCATGCCTACCTGCTGGCCAGCACACCTCGGATCCGGATTGGCTCGACGCATCCGTAGCTAAAGGTTCAAACGGCGAGGCAAAAACCGATGCGGTCGAGATACGAAAGTGAGGTCATTAGCGGAAGTTAACCGGGACGCTCTCCCAGCAGCCCGCAGTTATAGCAGGTAGGTTCGCATTCCTTATTTCCGTTCTGTGCATGAAGTCATCTTGGAATGGATTATTTAGACAACTTGCGAGGTTAAAGGTTATGCATCAAGTTCGGCAGTTCATCCCAAAACCATCCGCAATCAACAATCACAAAAGCGGCGACCGAGGGGGTGAATTTCAAGTGCAACCGCACTATGTGTCGCATAAACGCCATGGACTGCGCACCAATTGAAACTTTCAGTGAGTCAATCAACCGTGTCGGCAATTGACCGGTTTTCGGGCGTTGATCGTATCGAGGCGTGCTTCCGGATAATTTCTTGAATTGGCCCGAATAAAAGCCTAAATTACTCTTAGGTATGGGGTGTCCCGCCAAGTGGGGAAGGGGTGGGACCATTCCCCGGGGGATTCTTGAATTCGTTGATCACAAGGCTGACTGCCCACTTTGTCGACGAGCACTTTTGAATACAGGTAGTGCTCGGTTTATTTCGGTTTGTGGGATGGCGTTGGCAAAGTAGATTCCAGTTCCGCTACGAGGTTGTATTTAGCATCCTATAGAGCCGATTTTTGTCGCAAAGGATATAAGGAGATCGGATATGAAAAGGCTGACTTTGTTGGCCGTGCTGATGTTGGCGTGTACGATCGGACTTGCTCCTGTGAAAGCTGGTAGCGTCGACCCGAACCTCGAAGTCGTCATGAACCAGCTTAACGAAGGAGAGACGGTCGAGGCCTTGGTTTACATGTGGAATCAGGTTGATCTTGTCGCTTTGCACGCACAACTGAAGGCAGAGCGGGCTTCGCGTCACGAGCGCCACTACCGGGTGGTAACGGCCCTGCGTGAACTTGCCGAGGCGGATCGCGGGCCGATTCTCGCTCGCATCAAGGAACTCTACGTCGAAGGCAAGATTGAAAGCTATAGACCCTTTAAAGCTTACAATATCATTCGTATCCGAGCGACACCTGAAGCGATCATCGAACTTGCCGCTCGCGAGGATGTCGATACCGTTTATCTGAACTATGAAATCGAACTGATCGAGCCCGTTGATGAGACTCCGAGTACGAGTGGTGTGCAATCTGACCTTCGTGTCGTTGAGGACGGAGTCGTAGCCGTCAATGCTCCTGAAGTTTGGGACTTGGGTTTCACGGGTACCGGCGTACTGGTCGCAAACATGGATACAGGCGTTGCTGGCGATCACGAAGCTCTGGCGAGTCGATGGGCCGGTGTGGCCGATCCGAACTACGCGGGTCATCCGGAATGGGCGTGGTACGATCCGTACAACAACCAGAACACATTCCCTTATGACACCAACAGTCACGGCACGCACACGATGGGTAGTGTATGCGGTGGGGCTCCGGGTGACGAAATCGGTGTGGCCCCCGGAGCATTGTGGATTGCTTCCGCACCCATCGATCGTGGCGGTGGAGTCGATCAAACTGTTGCTGACGCATTGCTTTCTTTCGAATGGATGTTGGATCCCGATGGTGACCCGAATACGTCCTGGGATGTTCCCCACGTTTGTTCGAATTCCTGGGGGGTAAGAACGAGTCACGGTTATCCCGACTGCGATCAGACTTTTTGGGCGCCAATCGACGCAAATGAAGCTGCGGGGACGATTATTCTTTTCTCGGCGGGTAACGAAGGGCCAAGCGCGACCTCTCTGCGTCGTCCTGGTGATCGTGCGACAACCGAATTCAGTATTCTCGCTGTCGCCTCAATTGATCCGCACAATCCTTCATACCCCGCGGCTAATTCCTCATCGCGCGGTCCCACGTTCTGTACCCCCGATGGGTCAGCCGCAATCAAGCCGGACATCGCTGCGCCGGGAGTAAACATTCGTTCCGCGATGCCCAGCGGCGGGTACGCGAACAAGAGCGGTACTTCGATGGCCTCACCGCACGTAAACGGTGTGGTTGCTTTGATGCTTCAAGCTTGCCCCGACCTGACAAGCGAAGAAGTTAAGCAAATCATTTATGATACGGCGATGGACCTGGGGGACGAGGGCAAAGATAACACTTACGGTTACGGCCTGATTGATGCACTCGAGGCCGTTACTACGGCATTGGGGTATTGTGGCGAGAGCCCGCCCCGTATTTTCGACGCATCGTACGAGATTGCCGTGGCTGGTCAGCAGGTCATCGAGTTGGAAGCGACCGACTACGACGGTGGTCCGAATCCGATTTCCTTCAAGATCGTCAACCTTCCCGCCAAGGGCACGTTGATGGACATGGGGGACAATCATGTGATTGAAGCGAGCGATCTGCCATACACATTGGTGAATAATGGTAACGCTGTCCAGTTTACAGGTTTGTCTGATGCTTATGGCGCGGATTCGTTTGAGTTTGTTGCGAATGACGGTGGCGTACCGCCAGAGGGTGGTGATTCGGATGTCGGCGTGATTTCCATTTTGCTGCTCTACGGTCCGCCTACGATCGCCACAAGCGCGTTACCGGACGGTGCTGTCGACACGCCGTATACACCAGTCATGCTACAAGCGGACGAAGGCCAGCCCGAGTTGGTCTGGACATTCCTCAGTGATCTCTATTCAGAGGTCGATTTGGGAGTAAACAACTTTGCCGCGGTTGGTACGAATATGGATTACAATGCCGATGACAACGTTTGGTCTTACACGTTGCCGTTTAGTTTCCCATTTTACGGCCAGTTGCGTGATAGTTTGTGGATTTCTTCCAACGGCTACATCGATTTCGAAAACGACGATCCTTGGCAGCATACCAACACGACCCAACTGCTGATTGACAACGTGCGTATCGCGCCGCTATGGGACGACCTTCGCACCGACATCTTGGGTTCGGACATCTACATTGACGAATCCACGCCTGGTCAAGTGACCATCCGTTGGGATGCGGTCACTTACTCTGGAAGTCATGCGACCGATTTCTCCGTGACTCTCTTCGCGGATGGCGTGATTGAATTATCTTACTCGCAGACAAGTCCTACAATGTCGCCGACCGTTGGCGTTTCCAGCGGCGATGGAAACGCCTACATGCTTAGCATGTACGATGCGATGCCCGATCTGTCGAACGTGAACACCGTCAAAATTTTCCTGCCTTCGCCGCTCCCTGAAGGTATGGAACTCGATACCACAGGAGAAGTGCATGGCACGCCGACCGAGGCAGGCTTGTTCGAGCCGGTCGTGGTTGTGACCGACTCACTGGGGCGGACTGACCAGCGATTGATCACACTCCAGGTTCTTGACAGTTTTTGTCCATTGGACTTCGACAACAACGGCAGTGTCGGTCCTGGCGATGTCGGAGTCATTAAGAACCAGTTCGGATGCGACACCAATATCCCGGATTGCGCTCAATTCGACTTGGACCAGAATGGTGCGGTCGGTCCTGGCGATGTTGGCGTTGTGAAGAATGCCTTCGGTCCTTGTCCGTAGCCGTAGGTTTTGTACTAGTGTGAACAGTTTAGTCCGATAGGACCCGTTTTGGGGGGTTACTCCAAAGCGGGTCTTTTTATGCTCATTTACCTTTATAGCTTCGTTTGATGATCGCGTTCCGGCGGGAGGGTATGCAGGGACGAAAAATAGGCTTGGTGAACCGTAGTGGACTGTTTGACCATGTGCATGGCTTCGGTAAGATGCGATAACTCTATGATATCGAAATAAGTGGCATACGGCGGCGATGTGGATAACCCGTCGTACCCTATGTTTGAGGAGATCGCATCGTGGCGCTTGCTGGTCCGGACGTTAAGTTGACTGACGATCAAATTGCTCTAATCGATGCCGTTCGCGATTTCGCGCGAGGCGAATTGTTGCCGCTAGATCGCAAGTGGGATGAGGACGAATCCTCGGTCGCCGAGGTTTTGCCACAGCTCGCTGAGATGGGCTTGATGAACCTGGTCATCCCCGAGGATTACGGCGGACTCGGGTGCGATTACTGTACCTATGCGTCCATAATCCACGAAATCGCCTACGCTTCGCCCAGTGCCGCGGTTACCCTCTCCGTTCACAACATGGTCGGCAAAATCCTCGCCGCCAATTCCAACAATGATGAGAAAATACAATGGGTTCGCGAGTGGGGTACACCGGGCAGTTTCGCCGCTTTTGCACTCAGTGAAGCCAACGCCGGCAGCGACGCAGCCGCAGTATCAACCAAAATCGTCGAGGACGATGAAGGATTCTGGCTTACCGGCGAAAAAATGTGGATCACGAATGGTATGCATGCTCGTTGGTTCCTCACGCTCGGCCGACTCGAAGGAGCGCCCAAAGGTGAAGACTTGGTCGCGATCTGGGTGGACGGAAACGAGTCAGGCATCAGTCGCGATAAGATCTGCGGCAAGATGGGAATCCGCGGTAGCGAGACGGCGGTCATTGCGTTCGACAACGTCTTTGCACCCAAGGCGAACCTGATCGGTGAGCGAGGGGATGGCCTGAAGGTTTTCTTGTCGACGTTGAATGAGGGGAGAATCGGTATCGCCGCGCAGGCGTGTGGCATTGCTGAAGCTGCCTTCGACGAAATGGTCAGTTACGCGAAACAGCGCGAGCAATTCGGCAAGCCGATCGGCAAATTCCAATCGATCAGCAACATGGTGGCCGACAGCGCCGTGGAACTCGCCGCCGCAAAACTTCTTATCTGGGAAGCGGCGATGGGTGTGGACGAGAAGCGATTAGCACCGTTGGCCGCATCGATGGCCAAACTCTACGCCACCGAAGCAGCCAATACCATCGCCGACCGTGCTGTCCAAATCCATGGCGGAAGTGGCTACGTCCGCGAATTCCGCGTCGAACAACTCTACCGCGACGCTCGCGTCACCACGATCTACGAAGGCACTAGCGAGGTGCAACGCATCGTCATCGCGCGGGAGTACCTGGGTAGGCTGTAGGAGGCGGGGCCGACGTGTCACTGGTGCCCACCGTTGAGAAGTTCTGGTCGACCGAGGAGCCGGCCGTGCAGCCGTATCTCGCGTCAAAGAGCTCACTGTTCTTCAGCATTGGGGCCTTCCGACGATTTGCAGGATGGCAATGAAGAGTAGGAGTCCGCGCCGTGCGATAAGGTCGGGCAAGCCGCGCACGATCCTGCCGAATTCTACACCAAAAAAACGAGTTGAAGGCCAAATACAGCCGGCCCTGCTTCCCCGGGAATAAAGCGGTCAGCAAAGCGCGAAGCATGCCATCCGTATCAAGCTGGATGGCGAATCAGAACCGGTGGAAATTTCAGAGCTACTCGATTGCCTAAAGCCGATTGCCACTGGTTCGATCATACGCTACCGCCACTAAGTGCCGTCAGGGATTCGCGCGCACTTTCATGCCTCACTCACCAATCTGCTCCGCCAGTTTCTTGGGTTCTGTAGTTGGGGCCTGGCATATGTAGTTGACGCAAAGGTACGCGGTGGGTTGGTCGTTAATCATAGTCTTGCCCTTAAGTAGCGGCGTGAACGGCGTCTCGGCTGTGCTGACCGAGTGGATCACAACTTTGTTCGGCAGGTATCGTCCGTAGATCGCCTTTACGAAAGCTTTCGTGCTGTCACTCTCAGCCGGGCCGATCAAAGCGAATTCTCGCGGTTTTGCGTGGTAGAAATCCACCGCGCAAAGCAACTTCTCAAATGCCGCCGGACTTTGCGCTGCCATGCCGCCGAACGCACGGAAAATCCCTTCCGCCTTCTCGCGATAGTCTTTACGGTCCAGGATCACCGAGAGACGCAATAGGTTCATCGCCTGCACCGAATTTCCCGAAGGAATCGCGCCATCCTGCGGATTCTTCGAGCGTGCGATCAGCTTTTCCGCATCGTCCGCGGTGAAGAAGAAGCCGCCTTCATCTTCATCAAGGTAATGCTCAATCAGCGTGTCATTCAATGCTACCGCTTCGTCAAGCCAACGTTTATCGAAGGTCGCTTCGTAGAGATTCAACAACCCGTCGATAAGGAAGGAGTAATCACTCAGGTACGCACTGAGTCGCGATTCTCCTTTTCGGTACGTACGCAGGAGTCTTCCATCTTTCTTCAGATTTCCCAAAACAAACTCCGCCGCCGCCTCCGCCGCTTTCGCGTACTTCGGTTCGTTGAGTACGCGTGCGCCCTTCGCCAAGCTGGCGATCATCAGGCCGTTCCATCCAGTCAAGACCTTGTCATCCAATCCTGGTGCGACTCGCTTCGACCGTGCCGCCAGCATCTTCCCACGCCAACTCACAATCTTTTCGCGCAATGCTTCTTCGCTCAATCCATGCTGTTTGGCGAACACGTGCGGCGGTTTCGTGATGTGCAAGATATTCTTCGGGCCAGCCGGTGCGTGTCCGCGCGATTCGAACCAATTGCCCGCCTCGCTGACGTCGTAATAAGCGCAGAAGAGCTTGCCCTCCTTTTCGCCTAGAATCTCTTTCACCTGTTCGACCGTCCAGATATAGAACGCACCTTCGAGCCCTTCACTATCCGCGTCGCGTGTGGAGTAGAACCCGCCTGCGGGCGATTGTAGATCAGCGATGACGTAATCGAAAATGTCCGCTGCAATGTATGCGTAGAGGGGCTCTTTCGTCACTTGATACGCATCCAGGTAGATCGAGCTCACCAACGCCTGGTCATACAGCATCTTCTCGAAGTGCGGCACGAGCCAGCGCGTGTCCGTGCTGTAACGCGCGATGCCGCCACCGAGATGATCGTAAATCCCACCGCGGGCCATGTTATCAAGTGTGGTGCGGACGGCGGAAAGGAGTTCTTCTTCTCCGTCACGGTGATGCACGCGGAGCATCAGTTCCATCGCCATACTGGGCGGAAACTTGTTCGTGCCGCCGCCGCTGATTCCTCCATACGCACTATCGAACCGCTGCGCAAGCAAGTGGGCAGTGCGGTCAATCACAGCGCGTTCAAGCACACCCTCGGCCGGTTTCATACCGCCCGACCAGGAACTGAAAAACTCGTGGATCTTTGATGAATTGCCAGTCAATTGCGTTCGGTTGTTTTGCCAGGTTTCACTGATTGCTTCAAGGATTTGCAGAAAGGCGTCTTTGGGAAAATACGTCCCCGCATGAAAAGGCACGCCGTCCGGCGAGAGCCAAACGCTCATTGGCCAACCGCCGTGACCCGTGAGTGCTTGCGTATACGCCATGTAGATTTCATCGATGTCCGGCCTCTCCTCGCGGTCCACTTTAATACTGACAAAGTGCGCGTTTAGCACCTTTGCCACCACCTCATCCTCGAACGACTCGTGTTCCATGACGTGACACCAGTGGCACGCGGAGTAACCGATGCTCAGGAAGATCGGCTTGTCTTCCTGCTTCGCTTTCGTCAACGCCTCTTCGCCCCATTCGTACCAATCGACGGGGTTATGTGCGTGTTGAAGCAGGTACGGGCTGGTGGTGTCGATCAGGCGGTTTGTGTGTCGCGATTCGTCTTCCGCCGTCATTTGTTCATTCCTTTCAGCGGCTCGAATGTCGCCGTTGGGGACGGGCAGCAAGGCAATCATAAAAGCCAAAGTGACACTGGGGAGCGGTTGGTTGTAGTACTTTGACATGCCGCGCTCCTGTTGTAATCATTTGATTTTCCAACCTTGAAATTCGTCGTTCGATCGACGACTCATCGGTTATTGGGATTCTATGCCCCTTTCCATCAAAGCCTGGCGTCCGAAAGCGGGTTTTTGGGATCGTGCGATTTATTCGGGCTGGATACTCCATATTGCCAAAACTTGTTTTAATGATCAGGTTGCTTTTGAGCGCGCCAAGTTAACTTCGCCGAAATATGCTTGGTTTGTTTCCCGATTGCGATGTATACTGAAAAAGGGGGAAGTGCGAAGCGGGAGGAATGAGAGATGCTCATTATCGAACGCTCCAAGACAATTCAATCGCCACTCGACCGTTTGTGGAAAATCGTATCAAATCCGTTTCGTCAACGGGACTTTGTTGCTTACAAGATTATCTCCGCGACCAAGACCAACGCCGCCGATGTTGGACCCGACATTTTATGGCATGAGAAGGGCGTTCTGTTAGGGCGACGTTACGATTGCGAATGCAAAGTGTTCGGCTGGGAGCCGCCGCAATGGTACTGTTTTGGAACGCGCGAGCTTTTCCACGTCAGCTTCGAACTCGAGCCCAACGAAAAAGATATCAAACTTCTATACCGCGTCGAGCTACCCCAAACGCCTGATGAACGACACGGTCCACTCACAGAAGTCTGCGATCGAACCGTTTCCAAACTCAAAGCACTGGCCGAAGGGTATGAAGGCTGATTGATGGCGCGATCGCTTTGCCTGCGTCGTCGATGAGCACAATGCCATAAGAATTGGGCAGTACCTCATACTGGCGGCGTGTCGCCAATATGCCGGGGAATGGAGAAAACAAAGCACGAGCCTTGACCCTGGCTGGACGTAGCAGAGATCGATCCCCCCAGTACTTGGATAATTCCGTGCGCAATTGCAAGCCCCAGCCCTCTCGCCTGTTCCGTTCCTCCGGAGAGGACGTCCTTCGTGCTCCAGAAAGGTTCGAACACGCGCGACAGAGATTCTTCATCCAACCCACAGCCCGTATCGTGTACGCGTGTCACAACGAAGTCGTCATTGACGGCAACCGATAGGCGCATTTCTCCACCACTGGGCATAGCGTCGACGGCGTTATCGATGATGTTACATAGTACGGTTTTGATTTGTGCTCTAGGGACATTCACGCCCGATAAGTCTGGAGCTTGCACGCTTAACATGATGTTTCGTCCGCGCAGCTTGCTTGCGAACTCTGCCTTGATCCGGGTGAGTAAATCACCGTAGGGGACATAATCCGTGATCGTCGATTCGCCCTCTGCGAAATGGAGTAGCCCTTTTAGCAATTGGGTTGCACGCCCGAGTGCTTCGCTGATCATATTGAGAATGTTCAGCTTGACTGCAGGGTTGTTGCTTTCGATGGCGTAGTCTACGCTGGTGACGATTCCGCCAAGAATGTTGTTGAAATGATGAGCCATCGCGCCTGCCATTTGGCCTAACGATGCCATCTTGCGACTATCTACGAGTTGCTCCTGCACGCGGATGCGGTGCGTGATGTCGCGTATGCATGCCGATGCGCCGCTTACCGAACCATCGCCCGCGTGGATGGGTGAGAACGTTGCGATCAAAACCCTGGTTGCACTCTCTTGGTCGACGAACTTAAATTCAAAATGGCCGACTTCTTTCACTTCAACCGCCTCGATCAGCAGTTGTACGGCCGTGTGCCGCTCATTCTCGGGGAATAGATTCGCAATGGTCGTGCCAAGCAATAAGTCGGCTGATGTTCCAAACATTCGCTCCGCAGCCTGATTGCACGAACGAATCGTGAGATTGCGGTCCGTTCCGATGATGGAAAGACCGGCACACTCCACGAGATTGCGAAAGTAACTGTCATTCAGGCTGAAGTTTGCATCCGTCATGTGTTCGGTCGCTATGGCGTTTGCCCTCGCACCTCAACGGCGTAGGGGCGTGGAGTGATGCACAAAACCGTCTCCACGGGTTCCCCCGATCGAGAATCTCGGAAGAAAATGCTGCCAATCAGGTAATCGTTGTCAATCGCTTCGTCGCTTAGGCCCATCACCAGCATCTCGCCGGGGCGGAGCGCGAGCGCCGTGCTCAAATCGTTGAACCGGTAATGATCATAGGCAGGCACTTGGCGGATGACACCTCCTTCGTTTCGCCATTCCATTGTCCCGCGATCGTGGCGAATTTCCATGATCGTGGATATGTCAATGGCGCCGCTGAGCTCGGGATGCAATAGGTAGTTCAGGATGATACGGCGGTCGCCCGGTGGAATGGACCTTCCAGACAGTCCACCCGCTCGATCGTGCATAAAAATCGTTCGCGTGTCACGCATTGTGCCGAATTCGGCTATAAGCGGTACACCGCCTTGCAAAACGAATTGCTGCTGACCTATTCGGGCGCTAGCCGCATCAAAAACCGCTTTTAGAGCAGGCCAAGCGCCCTTCGGAGCAGCTCCAATCCGCAATCCGTTGCGAGCCAACACGCTGGACAGGCCAGGGTCAAGTCGCAATTCATCTACATGATTCCAAACCTTCTTGGCGTGTCGACCCGTTGCGGCGGGAATTTCGACGCGAAGCAGTTCAAATCGTAGTTGCAGTATGGTCTTAGGCGTGTTGGGATCGTTGATGGAGGAAGAGCCGGGCAGAACGCCGGAAGAGTCGATGGGGCGATCAGTGGGAGCGTCTTCAGAAGCGTGAGGGTTGTTCCCAAAAAGCCAAGTGGTCGACCGCCCAGGACAACCCACAAGGGCGGGCGCGAAAATCAACAAGATAAACAATCGCGCATACAACGCCACAAATCTCCCACCATAACAAGTCAAGCAGTCTAAGAATCAGCCTTCCCAGCGTCAAGGCTGCCTTTGGTACGGCCCTGCCACTACTCCCGGTGGAGATGCCGCGGACGCAGAAAAATAAGATTATTGAATTTGTTCGAAAAGGAACCAGGAATTCGGCGAGTTTTCGAATGTTACCAAAAGTTGCCGATCCTCATCGAGCAGACGCAAAAACGCTTGGATGGTGGTTTCACCTTGCGTAAGCGTGATAGTTGCTGCAGTACCATCGGGCATCAATACCGGACCGTCTCCTTCGACTCCCGCTACGGGGAAGGACATCAATGTGAACCCCGCAGCAGCTTGTCGGAACTCCATCGTGTCCACGTTGGGATTAGCGATTGCGTCAATTAAGGAATGCCCGTGCTTGAGACGAGTGATTGTGCCCGGTACTTTTTTCCACGTGCCGCCGAGCCTGCTCATGTTCATACGGTTGTTCGTAGGTGCGGTTATCTCGCCCAATGGCTTTCCTTCAACCAACACCGTGAACTTATCCACCAACCGAGGCACCTTGTAGATTAGTTGAATTTGTTTTGGTGATCCGGGAGGAATGCTAATAGGCTTTGCCGAGACGGGCTTGAGCGGGCTTGGTTTTTCGACAACCTCACCGAGCGGCCCGTAGGGCTCCATGTTTGCGCGGATTAGAATTGTCGGTGGAATTCCTTCGTTTGCCTTGATCAGGACTTGCGCTGGCGCATCCGCATGCCAGGTTATGTCGAAATTGATAGTCAGGTAACGCTCACCCATCCGCGCGGGAAGAAATCGGTGTTGCAAACCGCCTTCGCT
The DNA here is from genome assembly GCA_028282665.1 of Phycisphaerae bacterium. Taxonomy (GTDB): domain Bacteria; phylum Planctomycetota; class Phycisphaerae; order UBA1845; family UBA1845; genus JANQHN01. The sequence continues at coordinate 21,764 of JANQHN010000219.1, forward strand.
TTGGTAATCGAATAAAAACAAGCTCGAACTGACTTCGCCTGGAGCAACTTCCCAGCCTGTCAAAAGTGTTGATTTTGTGCGGGAGGGTTTAGTGCCGGGATGTTGCGAATTGCCCGGACGCGTACGGCTGAAAGAGACGGGTTCGGAAGATTCGTCCTCGGTCTTGCTGGGTTCGCTGTCAGCGTATTCGGTGTTTGCGATCGACTCGGGCGCGCTTTTCTTCCGGTCATTGATCTGAGCGGACGAAGCATCGTTATCCGAAACGATCGGAGTTTTCTTGGCCGATTGATCGGTAGAATATGTCTTTGCCGGAGGAACGACCATCAACGCCACGACGATGATCACCGCCACCAAAATGAGAATGAATGGGAAAAAATAATTCGGTCGGAAACGCAATTCGTCAGCCATTCCTATCCCACCTTTACGTAGTTACACCGATGAGGCATCACAGCGATGAGGCCATTATACCGCCAATTCGTAAACGCAGCGCATCGCAAGTCCACATATTTATCGTCTGTTTGTTGAAGGCAAGTTCTCGTACGGAACCCCGCAATCCGGTTTGTGAACTGCGTGCGGCCATCCGGCTACTGGAACGTTGCGGCAATCGGCATTCGTCGTCCGGTTCCGAAGGCTCGGCTTGTTACTTTCAAACCTACGGCAGCCTGCTTTCGTTTGTACTCGCTGAAATCCACCAGGCGCGCGATTCGTTCCGCGACGGTCCGGTCGAAGCCTGCCTCAACAATGATGTCAAGCGATTCTTCGCGCTCTACGTACCTTTCGAGGATCGCATCCAAATCTTCGTAGGGCGGAAGCGAATCCTGATCGGTCTGGTCGGGTTTCAATTCTGCGGAGGGAGGCTTGTCAATCGTTCGTTGGGGAATCCGCGGATGGCCGGCTAGCTCGTTGATGCGATTGGCGAGTTCGTACACCGCGATCTTGGGCACATCACTCAGCACTGCCAGCCCGCCGCACATGTCCCCATACAACGTGCAGTATCCGACGGCGAGTTCGCTTTTGTTGCCGGTTGTCAATAGAAGCCAACCGAATTTGTTGGAAAGCGACATTAGGATGTTGCCGCGAATTCTAGCCTGGATGTTCTCTTCCGTTACGTCCGCTTCACGCTTTGCGAAAAATCGAGCGAGCGAATTCTCCATAGCTTGATGCGCTGGTTGAATTTCAATGATCTCGAACGAGATGCCCAGGTTCTTTGCCAACTGCTTTGCATCCTCTACACTGTGGTTACTGCTATATCGCGACGGCATCGCCACGCCGTGGACGCGATCCGGTCCAAGTGCATCAACCGCTATTGCTGCTGTCACGGCGGAGTCAATCCCGCCCGACAGACCGAGAACCGCTTCGGAAAAACCGCATTTATGAACATAGTCGCGCGTACCCATGACTAGCCCGTGGTGAATGCTGTCGATCCGTTTCGGAAACGGTTCGATTCTGCTCGCTGATAGATCGTCAGTGTCGATCACGAGTAGATCTTCTTCAAACGCCTTCGCCCGCGCGCGCAAGACGCCCCGTTTGTCAAACACCGCACTGGCGCCGTCGAATAGAAGATCATCGTTTCCGCCCACCTGGTTGACGGAGAGTACGGGCACGCAGTGTTCTCGGGCTTGGGCGGCAAAGAGTTCGTCACGGAAGTGGGGCTTGCCCGCGGCAAAAGGGGAGGCGGATATGCAGAGGATCATGTTCGCGCCCGCCGCCACTGCTTCCTCGATCGGGTCTTTGGCGTAAACGCGCCTGCCTTCAAATTGTTCGTCGTTCCATAAATCTTCGCAAATGGTTAAGCCAAAGCGGAATTCGTTCTCCCCATCCGCTAGTTTGACAATGACCGTCTCGTCGCCTGGCGTAAAATACCGCATTTCATCGAAGACGTCGTAAGTGGGGAGGAGTTTTTTGGCATAGGTTTGTTCAATCCGTCCATTTCGTAAGTAGGCGGCGGAGTTGAAGATACCGGTTCCTCGATCTCCTGGAACGGGTTGGGCGAAACCGACTACGGCGGTTATGTCCGTGCATTGGCGGGCGAGGTTTTCGATTGCTTCAACATTCGCTCGCACCATGTGGCGACGCAGCAGCAAGTCTTTGGGTGGATAACCGAAAATGGCCAATTCGTGGAACAGAACCAGCGAAACGCCAGCCTGACGTGCCGCATTCAGTTTTGCACCCATTCGGTCGAGGTTCTTCTCGAAGTCGCCAACTTTTGTATTTACTTGAGCTAGGGCAATTTTCATGGGCGTACCGCGGCTGCCTTCGGTGGCGTGCAGGACGACAGAACAGTTCTGCCAAATGGGATTGTAAACGAAATTACGTGTCCCGCGTAGAAAGAGTTCTGTGAGGCCATTCACGCTGGCGGCGGAAAAGGCGGCTGCGCGCGATCAGCGCATAAAAAGAGGTCAGCGGCACTCTCCCGTGTTCGGGCCGGAGAGAGGATGGTGGAAGAGCGATAACCCGCTGACCTACAGTTGTGGTCATATTCGATTGTCCAAAGCGATGAAGAGCCAGAACTCGCTCCCTCGCCCTTACCCGCCGTGCGAACTCCCAACAAAAAACACTCGAAGCTGCCTGACGGTGATCGAATATGGAGCAATCCCTATGCCACAATCTTACAGTGCTTTCAGGAGATTTTCACGGTCAAAATCTGTCCGCTAGGCAGTGGAATCACGGTGGAAAATGCCGAATGAAATTATTACTGTAACCGACGTGGCTCGCCATGCCGCATATGTGTAGGAATACCCCCAGGTCACCAGGGGTCTAGCCACAGTCGCACCAATGTTGAGGGAAATCACGCGGCAGGCGTTGATTGACTCATAGCTCGGCATTTGCCTAGCCCAGTTCTTATGGATTGGGCGAATCGAAGGCAATCAACGGCTTCAAGTAGCCTATACCTGCCAATCGAGCGCGTGCGTGCCAAATCTTGATCACGCATTCGGCTAGCCGGTTGTTGTCCCGCGAAGAGCTACGAGAAACGGTTCAATCATGCGGGCTACCGAAGTCGGGCATTATTCGGCGACGACTGCTAAACCGCCGTGTGTTCCTCCCTATACTGTATCTACCAGAATCTGGAGAAGGTAGTAGTAAGTCACCGAGAACACCAACAAAAAACCGGTGAACCAACTCAGCATCGCTAAACTCCTCATGTTGCTGACGGCACCGAGGTCCTGCTCAATGACGCATTCGGTACCGTGTCGTAGTTATCCATCATCGGACACCATACGGTGAATTTAGGCAGTTGTGATCAATCCAGTCAATGCGACGATGTACACAATCCCAAAGAATGCCAAAGCACTGAGAAACAGTCCGGTCATGTCAAACCCTTTCCGGCGCCACCTTGCGCCAATCGTGGCGAAGACTCCCTTCCATGGGAGCTATTGCGGAAGTTTACCTCACGCCGTATTGCTCGATCAAGAATAAGTTTGGTTTGTGGGCCGGCAGGCCACGTTTAATCGGACATTGAGAAAGGCAATACTTCGGTTGTTTGTCTTTGTGCTGATCGTTACCGATAGATAAGAGGTTTTCCTTGCAGGTCTATCCTGTGCCAAATTCGAAAGGTGAAACGCTCGAATTGGCTCTTCTTCAAGCGGAGTATGTGCGGTATTGGCTACGCAGCGGAAAATTCGGACTTTGATCGTGGACGACAGCGTCATGGTACGCACCGTTCTTAAAGCCGCATTGACTAGTAATGCCCAAATTGAAGTGGTAGGGCAAGCAGCGGATGGTGTGGAAGCGTTGGAAGCAATCAGGCGGTACAGGCCTCATGTGGTCACACTCGATGTTGAAATGCCTCGCATGAACGGTATTGGCGTGCTGGAGCGGGTTGTGGGCAAGGCGCCGGTCTCGTTTGTGATGATTTCAACACTGACGCAAAGTGGTGCGCAAATCACATTCGAGGCTTTGAACAAAGGGGCCTTTGACTTCATCGCCAAGCCGCAACATGGAGGGCTGGCGGGAAACTCAGAATTTCGTAGCGACCTCCATACAAAAATTCTCGCCGCCGCTAACAGCAAGGGACGAACACGTCGAATCATCCCCAAAGCATATGCAAAAGACACTTCGGCTCCCTCGCTTCCCCCCAATAAAGCAAAAGGATGGGTAGTTGCACTCGGCATAAGTTGCGGTGGACCTCAGACACTTACTCAGATTATGCCTATGTTCCCGAGCGACTTTGTGCCTATTCTGATCACTCAGCATATGCCCGCAGTTTTTACCGAATCGTTCGCAAAACATCTGGATAACCTGTGTGGCTTGGATGTGCGCGAAGCGCAACACATGCAAAAGCCAAAGCCCGGTGAGGTTCTAATTGCGCCGGGAAATCGGCACATGAAGTTAGTCAGGAAGGGGGCGAGCCTCATGGTCCACCTGGAGGACGGCGAAAAGGTCACTCGTCACAAACCTTCGGTGGATGTGTTGTTTGAGTCCGTCGCCAAAAGCTGCGGTCCGCGATCGATCGGCATCATTATGACAGGGATGGGGATGGATGGTGCGCGCGGACTGCGTGCGATGCGTGCGGCGGGCGCATGGACGATAGCGCAAGACGAGGAAAGTTCCGTTGTGTACGGCATGCCCAAAGAGGCGGTGAATATCGAGGCGGCGGACTATATCGTAAATCTGCCCAAAATCCCCTTTGCCATTGCGAAACTCCTCCAGCGAGGACCGAAGCAGCTCCTCGCTTCAGTCTGACTTGCTTGACAATCCGCTTATCTTCTCTAAACTCCCGGCACGAATGAAATACCCTTGTGGAGAGGTTTTGCATGAATTTCTGCCCAATCCAAATACCCGTTGTTACCACGATGATAAGTGGGGGAGGTACTGCCCGGTAGATTCGTTCGTATAGCGACAGGAATCATACCCCGGGAGCCTTCCTGAGCTTCCCGGGGTTTTTTGTTTCCATCGCTATTAACATCTTCGAGTGGTAAGCCATGTCACAGCAAACCGAACAACCTGCATTAGCCAATCGCACCGACCGTAAGGCCGAGTTGCGAAATGTCATTGCCATGACCGTTCCCGTGGTCATCACGACCAGTTCGCGCGCGGTCATGGACATGGCAGATTTCATTATGATTTCTCATCTCGGTGAGGATGCCAGCCAAGCGGCCATCCTCCCCGCGCAAATTGCGGTGTTTACTTTCATTGTGATCCCGATGGGGATTACCTCTGTCGCGAGTACGTTCGTTTCGCAATCGTTGGGGCGCGGCGAAGAGCGTGAGTGTGGCACTTACGCTTGGCAGGTGATCTACATTTCGATCATCTTCGGATTGCTTGCGTTTTTCTGCAGGCCTTTCCTGCCCGATTTGATCGCTCTGTTCGGCCACGAACCACTGGTACAGCAACGCGAACTCGAATATACGAGGATCACCATCTTAACGACCGGTCCGACCACGGCTGCGGCTGGACTTGCTTGGTACTTTATCGGCATTCACAAACCGTATGTAGCGATGTGGTCCGCTCTCGAAGCCAATGTCGTAAACATCCTGGCGAGTTTGGCATTTATCTATGGTATCCCGCAGTTAGGTATAGAAGGGATCGGTTTCGCTGGAGCAGCCTGGGGAACTCTGATAGGCGTGAGCTACCGTTCAGTGCGATTGGTGATCACCTTACTACTCCCGGAAATGGAACGCCGCTACGGTTCACGTTCCGGCTACCGGCTGTCGCTCCCCAAGCTGATGGGGATGTTTCGCATTGGCGTGCCCTGCGCCTTGCACTGGGTTTCTGAAATCTCCGTGTGGGCGATCTTTGTCAACATTTTAGTTGGCGGCAAGTTCGGCACGATCCACCAGATCGCGACAAATACTGCTTGGCAGTTTATGAGGGTCGGTTTCATGCCAACGATTGGTGTCGGTCAGGCGATTACATCGCTGGTGGGTAAATCCATCGGCGCGGGGTTGACCGATCGTGCGCAGCGCGAAGTGCGGATGGGCGTTTTGATTGCGTTAGGTTACATGGGAACGTTGTCTATCATCTTTGTGTTTTTCGGTCGATCACTGATCGCATTGTTCAACGACAAGCCGGAAGTGGTGCGCGTCGGCGGCTGGGTCATGGTTTGTGCAGCGATTTTCCAACTCTTCGACGCGGTCGCGATTGTGATCAACGCCGCCTTGCGAGGGGCTGGTGACACGTTTTGGCCTTCAGTGTTTTTCGTAACAAGCAGTTGGACGATGATCGTGGGCGGCGGGTACGCGATGGCGACGCTGTTTCCACATCTAGGTTGCATCGGACCTTGGATTGCCGCATCGTGCTTGATCGGTATTTCAGCCGGCTACCTGTGGTTCCGCTGGCGTGCCGGCGGCTGGAAACGCATTAATCTGTTCAAGGAACAACGGGAGCCGGGCGAGCAGGGTGCGGTTGGTCCCACTCAGCCGAAAGGTGGAGAGTCGCAGGCGCCTGCGGCTGGATAAGCCTCTTTTTGACAAACGGTTGTGGAGTTTGTTCTATAGCGGTTTCGGTGGATTTATAACGTTCGATGACGTGTTTTTGGACTGGACAGTGCACAGTGTCAAACCCTACGCGTTACTGAAGCTTGTTTTAGTGGTTTGAAACAGTGATTTTGAATGGAGTCAAGGTGAGGTTGCATCTATCGATTTCGTTTGCGAACGGCCTGAACAAGAGATGCCACCGTCTGATTCAGCAATGCCTCTCCACCAAATGACATGCCCAGCGAACGAAGCTTGGACGTTTCGATTTGGTGCTTCGGACCTTTATTGAGATTTTCGATTCTCGCATCTACGTTGGCGATGGATCGTGCAATACGGGCTACATCTTGTTCGGCGATATACATGTCGTAACAGTTGTACGCCTGGCCGGCGATACCATTCGCAGTGAGTAGAACCTCCACCGCCTTCGCGACATCGGCGGCATGAACCTCCTTGCCGCCTGCCGCGCTAGCAATGGCTTCCCCGAGCACGACGCGACTGACGAGGTCGAACCATTTGCTGTTTTGTACCGGGCTGGCTTCCCCGTAGATTCCCGTTGGTCGTAAACTGCAAATCTCATAACCTTCGCCCAGGCCGTAGCTGTGAATGAATTTCTCAATTGCCGCCTTATGTGCGCCATAGTGTGAAGTAGGCCAAAGTGGATGCGCTTCATCCAGTTTGCGATCGTCTAAGATGCGCTCGTGCACTGCGCACGTCGAGATGAAAATGAAGCGCTTCACGCCCGCCCGCTTAGCTTCCTCAACGAGCTCAATCGTGCCGAGTACATTTTGCTTGACAAATTCGGGCAAATTATCCATAGGGCTGCGAAAGCTGCTGCCCGATCGATACAAGGCGGAATGCACGACTGCGTCGCAACCCGTGACAAGTTGCTTTATCGAATCTTTATCGGTGAGATTTCCCTCAACCCATTCGATATTGCTTTCGAAGTTCTCAAACCCACTTCGATCGGAAGTCGGGCGATACCAGCAGGGGCATCGATGACCTGCTCCAGCCAATTGTCGAATGATGTACCGCCCCAGGAATCCTGTTCCGCCGGTGATGGCAATGCGCATTGGGCTATTTTCCTTCCGCATAAACTTAACGCTTCCATGTCACACTAAGTCTGTTTCGCCGATAGCGATCCTTCGGAGTGTATGCGAGCTACTTGCGAAGTCGGCAAGATCGATGATACCCTTTACGCAATGAACGTACACCGTCATCACTGGATAAGCGGAAGAGGATTGATGCCATGGAGGAGCGTGGCCTGCGTAATGCTGGTAACGTTAGCCTCCTGCGAACGCGAATCAACTCCCGAAACTAAAGCTCCCCCCACGCCGCCGAAACTAGAGACCCTTGTTTTCCCCACCCAGTTGCGTGTGGTGGATGAGGCAGTCAATGATTTTGTCACGATCGCAATGAATTTGTGTTCGTCCGGAGACTACGAATCGTTTCGTTTGCTTTGGAGTGTCGAACACGATCCGATTACCCGCCAACAGTTTGAGAGCGCCTGGCAGGCTGTGACGCGTATTCGCATTCTTGCTTTGGAGCGCGATCCGATAAACGACACGTACGCGATTCTCGCGCATGTTGCGCTCGATGCGAAACGATTTCCCGCAGGGCACCGTCTTCGCGAAAACCCCCAACGCAACGTAGCCCTTTTGATTTTGCAAGAACAGGGCGAGTGGCGTTTGACGCGAGCACCTATTGCGGTGCGCAATTACTTGATCGAACTGATCGCTCCGCCCGGTAAAGTCGAGACGTTGAGCGGTGAGTCTGAGGGTGTTGCGATGGACGAGCCTGCCGCGTTTTCAAGTTCGACGAAATCCGGATCGAAAAATATCGAAAAAAATGTCACGCCTTGACACCGACTTCTTTCCACGCTGCGATTTTGCTGTCGGCCGAGCGGTGCGGTTCAAAACGGCAATGGTTGCATCGAGGCGTCGACCCTTATGGGACGCCTTGAATTTTCGCTGCAATCGTCCGGGCAAACGGTGGAATTGTGGACAAATAGGCGGTTTTTTCTTTGCCCATCAGTGTTTTGTAGTGCATACTGAAGATAAGACCATTTGGTCTGGTTCCGGCGTTGAAATAGCTGGGACATTATACGGGAGAAGCCTCGCAGGCTGTTCGGCCATAATGGGCCGCAGGTGCCGAGGCTTCTTGTATGCGCGGGCTGTCCGACGGCATTCGATGGGGGCTATAATGATAACAGCGGCACACGCCAAAGCATGCACCGCCGTCAATTGTTTTCTTTCCAGGAATTGAGTTTACATTCGCTCGATCGCGATCGCGATTGCTTCTCCGCCACCCAGGCATGCCGTTGCCACGCCGACCTTCTTGCCCTTCTCTTTCAGGGCATTCATTAACGTAACCACGATGCGGCAACCACTCGAACCGATAGGATGGCCGATCGCCACTGCGCCGCCCGCGACGTTCACTTTCTCGTGAGGTAGTTCCAGTTCTTTCATCGTAACCTGCGCGACAACCGCGAATGCTTCGTTTACCTCGTACAAATCTACGTCCGCCGGCTTGATTCCGATTTTGTCGCAGACAGTCTTGATTGCGCCGATCGGTGCAATCGTGAACCACTCGGGTTCGGTCGCGTAGATGCCAAAACCGAGGACTTTCGCCTCGGGCGTGATGCCTAGGTTTTTCATCTGCTCTTCGCCGCACACCACAACCGCCGACGCGCCGTCATCGATACCGCTCGCGTTGCCCGCTGTGATAGAGCTGTCCTTGCCAAACGCGGGCGGTAGGCTTCGCAGTTTGTCATCGCCGCGGAATTTGGCGAGATCCTCGTCATTGTCCACTACCGTAGTGCCTTTGCGTGTTGCGATTTCGACAGGTACCACTTCACGCTTATACATGCCGTTTTCCCAGGCTTCCATGGCGCGGTGGTAGCTTGCGATCGCGAATTCGTCCTGATCTTCACGAGTGATGTTGTATTTGTTTGCACACAAATCACCGCAATTACCCATGTGCTGATTGCTGTATACATCCCATAGACCGTCGTTGATCATGCAGTCCAAGAGCACGCCATTGCCCATGCGATAGCCCGCTCGCGCTTTGGGCAGGGCGTACGGCGCGTTGGTCATGCTCTCGCAACCGCCGGCAACGACTACACCCGCATCGCCGCATTGAATTGCGTATGAACCGAACATGATCGCCCGCATACCCGAGCCGCACACCTTGTTCACCGTTGTTGCGCCTACTTTGAGCGGCAGTTCCGCACCCAGCGTCGCCTGCCTCGCAATGTTCTGGCCTTGGGCGGCGCTGATGACGTTGCCCATAATGGCTTCGTCAACGTCCTCACCTTTGATTCCCGCCCGGTTGACCGACTCGCGAATCGCGAAGGCGCCTAGCTTCGCGGCGGTTAGGTTTGCCAGCGAACCGTTAAACGAACCGTGAGGAGTGCGGCATGAGCCTGCAAGAAAAATGTCTTTTAGCATGATCCACCTTCGCCTAAGGCATAAAGTTCTACAAATGTCAATGATGGCAGCTTCGCTCCAGGTGTGGCGTCCAGAGGTGTGTGGTCCGCGGCGTCATCCACGGGTATGGGCGCAACACCTGACTAGAGTTTGTTCTATAGCAGTTTCAATCCAAACGTAGCGCTGAGTGTCGACTTTCCGACAGTACAAAACACGGTGTCGGACGCTACACCTGGCTAGAGCTTGCTCTAGTGTGGGAGCATGTGAGCTTCCGCCACCATCCTATCCACTGCCTCGTTTCGTACAAGCGAGCGCAAAAAACGGGCCTGCTGCAAGCACCGCAAGGATGCCCGGGCAGGCCTGATGAGTCTTAAAAACGAATCGCGGGTCATTCCTGGCTTAGACCAAGCCAAACCCGCTATGGCGGCTATTACATGTCTTCCTGCATGTAGTACACGTAAACAGCTTGCGTCTCACTTTCGTCTGTTTGCAAAGCGGTCTTGGATGCACAGGACTTGCCGCACTTGGCTTTGTCGCAACCACCCTTGTTGCACTTTTTGCCACAATCGCCCTTCACGCATGTCCCACAGCAACCGGGCTTTCCATCTTTCACCAAGCCGCGCGGGGACATCTTGCCCTTCGGACCGTGTGGTGGGAATCCGCCGAAACCGGGATGAGGAGGGTGAGCGGGGCCGCTGTGGAAGTTATTGTTGTTACCATAAATGTAGTAGACATAGACGACCTGTGCACAGCAACCCGGACCACTGCAGCAGGTCTTCGGGCCGCAAGAACCTTTGTTGCACTTCATTCCACAAGCGCTGCCGCACTTTGAACTACAAACGGACTTGTCGTATTTGGAGTCACAAGCGCCGCCCCATCTGGCTTTGTCACAGCCTCCCTTGTCACACTTCGAGCCGCAGGCAAATTTGTCGCACTTCTTACCGGTGGCGACTTTTTTCCCTTTGTCGCATTTGCGATCACAATCCGAAACACACTTGGATTTATCACAATCGACAGTAGCTTTCTTCGCAGCCGAGCCGCACTTCGAAGAGCAATCACTTCCACATTTTGACTTATCACATTGGCTCGCACCGCCGACCAACGTAGCCGTACCGGGTTTGCGGGCCTTCACCTTTGACCCGCAAGGCGTCGTCGCGTTTGGGGTTTTCTTGGCCGAGCCACAGCCCGTCTTGGAACACGGTTTCGAGCAGGGCTGGGAACAACCTTGTTTCACGTTGGCGGTGGTGTTGACTTCGGTGATCGGGCGAACGTCTTTGGCTTTTAGACGCACAGGCTGAGCGGGCGCTTGACCGCACTTTTTCTTGCAGGAGCTCTTGCAGCCACGTTTGATGACCTTTTTGACCTGTTTGGATTTACTAGTATCAGATGCTTTTGTTACCTTCGACGCGGAGTCCGCAACGGAATTCGACGCGCTCGTGCTGCAGGGCGTGCCGTTGTCGGCGACGGTTGCGCTGAAATACTTGGCCAAAACAGTGTGCTTGGCCGAAGCCGTGCTGCAGAAGAAAGCAGCCACTAATGCAACCGCCATCGCGATCCCCATTATCCTATTAAACTTCATATCAGACTCCACAGTTAATGGACTCAATTGCGTAAGAGCGCTACCTTTAGCGATCTATTGCTGCATTGGCACCCGTACCGTTCGGTTCGGATGTGCCACGATTTTGTGATTTCATGGATCCGTCTGATCGCAAACTCAATGCTCACGATTAAGCCGGCTAAGATGTTGAGATGAACTTCACCTGCGACAAAGTCAGGTGCTAAGAAAGCCATCCCCTCCTCTAACGATCATTGTGACTTAATCTTGCCCCTGGTCGCACATTGAGTTCGCCGTTGTTACGGCTGCGTTACCGCTGGTTTTCGAGTGAGTCGCATTGTTACATCTCGGTTTCTTCCCGCACGGCTTAACAACGCCGGTTGAGTTAGTTTGTCCCCCACAACCATCACAGCCAGTATCGCCTTTGGGACACTTTCCACCCACCGCGCGACATTGACGAACTTCATCAGCACACAGACTAAAGAGTCGGTGTTGCTGCTGTGGTGTGAGGTATTGGCGTACGGCGATGATGTGTTCTGCGACACGTCGCTCAAGAGCGTTGTGAGCGGAGATTACCGCTTCCACGGTGGCGCGAATGCGATCATCGCTGGCGCTGCCATCCTCAAATGTCCGAGCGAGTTCAAGCCGTTTGCTGTTGAGTTCCGTGCGGAGTTTGCAAAGTTCAGCAGTGAACGCTTCATCCTGTTTGTTGATGGCTTCACGTTGTGTCTCGTCAAGATCAAGCCAGTTCGAAAAGAGCGCACATCCTTTTTGTTCACAGGGCGTTTTGGGGTTTTGGCTGCTTATAGCGACTGTTCCTACGAAGCTGCCCGCAAAAACGAGGGCAAAAAGTACAGCGATGAGTATTCCGCCTCTACTAATCACGACCGCTCACCTCCTTGTTGTCGTTTGAGGCCTGCGCGACGCTTTCGAATTGCGAAAGCAGGCCGGTTGCGGAAGAGTCCGTGAGCGAAACCAAACTCAGGTAGTCGGCGACGGCAGCGTTGGAATTGACCTGAGTTGGTGTTACCGGTGGCTGGACTTGTTGAGAAGAACCCACTGCAAGCCGTCCGGCTCCGATACCCAGTCCCACCGCGAACACGATTGAGGCAGCAAAACGGAATGCTGCGCGAGATCGAGAGAGCACGAATGGGCCGGCCGGTCGTTGGTGTAAAACCTCGGCTGCTGTGACGACGCGATCAACCAGATTGATCTGCGGTATGTCTTCCAAGTGGCTCAGAAGGCTCGCGGTTTCTTCCATCGCCGCGAGTCGTGCACGACATGCCGAACAGGTTTCGGCGTGAGCCTGCAAGGGCTCTACGCCCGGTTCATTGGGGTTAAGCAGCCGCACCAGCTTGGTTGATTCACCGCAAGTCATTGGTATTCACCTATTGATGTAACGAACACGTATCTCACAGCCTGCGGCCTATTTTCGGTAAACGGCCAAACGTTCTCTCAAGTTGGCGTAGGCGCGCGTGAGCAACGATTCTACGGCTGATTCCGACCAGCCGGTAATCTCGGAAACCTCCTTCAGGGGGCATCCGCCAAGGCGATGGAGCAACAGGGCAATACGCTGCCGCTCACTGAGCGCCTGGACAGCCGCTATCACCGCCTCCCGGCTATCTGACTCGTATTTTTCGGGCGGCGGCGCTTCTCGCTCGGGAATGGCGTCCACGGTTACCTCGCCGCGGCGTTTGTTCTTTCGAATCGAGTCCAGGCAGAGATTAACCGTGATTCGATGAAGCCAAGTCGTAAGCTTGGCGTCCGGAGTGTACGAGCCGGCATTTCGCCACACTCGCAGGAACACATCTTGAGTAATGTCTTCCGCCAAGGAGGCATTGCCCGTGGTCCGATAAGCGAGTTGATAAACCCGTGACTGATGACGCCGAACAAGCTCCCCCAGAGCTTCGGTTTGTCCTTCTGCAATGAGAATGACGAGCTGCTGATCGCTTTGTTGGGGCAGTTTCACATGATGTCCTAAAGAAAGCTGAAAGCGAAGCTCGTGATCGGATTGCCGTAGCGTTTCCAGCAGTCAAAGATAACAATTTATGATCGACGATTCTTATCGTCGTTCGTCGAATTTTACCGGCAATGTTCCCAACAAGGAGACTTGGAGTGTGTCGTCAATAAAGAGCGCGAAGTGCTACGGGGAAGATATACGCCGGCTGAACAGCTTGCTGTTGATTATTTATCAATGCCGCTAAAGAGCAACAGGCTACATCGTATCATCCCATTACTTCGGGTGTGAGTAGGGGCTCATTAAATTCATGCGAGAAAAGAGTTTCTATCGACGGCTGCCGTCGCCGGACTCGCCCGCCTGCTTTAGCGCGTGACCATCCTTGCCAATTGCGCTGGTCGCGGCGGAATCGAGTGGCAAACCCGTAGCTTCGTCGATCGTTGCCGGCACTTCAGCCAGTTTCTCTTTCATGACACGGCCGACTTTGAACTTTACGGTTCGCTTGGGAGGGACATGAACTTTGGCCATGGTCTTCGGATTTTGTGCTTGCCTAGCAGCGCGGATACGGCTCTCGAAGACACCGAAGTCTCTAAATTCCAGACGGTTATCGTTGCTCAACTCGCTGATGATCTCGTCGAGAAACTGCTGAACTACCTTCTTCACCATCACACGTTTGAATCCGTGCGCATCGGCGATTCGATCAATCAATTCCTTCTTGGTAATCGTGGCCATAAAGCGACCCCACCTGCTGCGGTAACCGAGACGACAAGGCAGTGCGTCCAAAAAACTTGTCGCGAATCCTTCGCCGGGGAAATGAGTCCGGCCCTGCGATGCGCGAGGTCTGACCCTATTTCTACATTGGGCCATCGAACACAAGTCATATTACTGCAAAGACTTTACGTTCGCAAGGTGGTCAGGGTCGTGGGATAATTGACAGGTGAGTCGTGAGAAAATCGACAGTGATTTGGTGTGCAAAGCCCTAGTCAGCGTCGCCAGCCACGCTGCGACCGGCCGTGACGGACTTCGACGAAACTGCGGTATGTATAGTCGTAACCGTGTCGGCTTCGGCCGTGATGATCTCGGTATCGCAAGGTGTACTCGACATGGACGCCGTCTATAGGACCAATGCTCGTTGAAGGCCAATCCGACCTCGTAAGACTCGTTTCGTCCAGAATTATGCAGTGTGGATTGAAAATTGCGTTGGTGGGTTGATGATCGGATTGGCCGAGGTGAGGGCGGCGTGCCGCGCAGCCGCAAAAGGTGCTCGTTCCGATCACCAGCATTGCCGTCAGAGTGATGGTTCCTGAACGACGCGACACGCCTTTCCCTCCATATCAGTGCAGGTATCTTTCTTTTCCGGGATTCATAAGGGCAATGCGCAGGCCCACGCCGCAGCAGTCTCCACGTGGACTTTACTGTCCGAGAAGATCTGAACGGAGGAACTCATGTGCGGGACGGGGTATCAATCGTGACAATTGTTCTTCGGATGGGGGGCGTGAGGGAAAATCCAGCCCGATGTGCTAAAGCAACGAAGGATGATGATCGTGCTCAACGTGCGTCCGATCTGTGGCGAGATGCGAAGTTTGCAGGTGGGAGAGCGTGGACTTACCATCGATTAGTGTTGCAGTGATTCATCATATCCTCAATCTTATGGCGTGGGCTTATGCAGCAGGCAGTGCTGGTAATTATCGGGTTTGTTTTGGGGGCAGGGGTGGCGTTTGCGGTCATGTTAGTGCGCCGAAAGCAGGAGCAGGCAGCAGCAAGCGAATTGCTCGAAACCACGCTGGCGGCAAGAGCCAACGAGCTCGAGAAGGTTGTCGAACAACTCAAGCTTCAATTCTCCTCGCTGTCTCGTGAGGCGCTCTCCGCCAACAGCGACGACTTCCTCAAACTCGCCCGTACACATTTTGAGAAACAGACCGCCACGGGCACCGAAATCCTCGAAGGCAAAAAGAAGCTTATCGATGCGCGGCTTGAAGAGACGAACAAGAAACTGCTCGAACTCAACACCGTGATCCAGGCGATCGAGAAGGAGCGGAGGGAGTCGCTGGGGCAGCTCAAGGGAAACCTGGATCGTCAGGTGCAGGCAACAAACCGGTTGCATGAGACGACGGCCGATTTGCAGGAAGCGCTCGCAAACCCCAAACGTCGCGGGCAGTGGGGCGAACGGATGGCGGAAGACGTTTTGAGGCTGGCGGGCTTCGTTGAAAACGTGAACTACACCAGGCAGGAAACCGCCGCTACGGGGTCGCGGCCGGATTTCACCTTTTTTTTGCCCAACGACCGGCGCGTCAACATGGACGTCAAGTTTCCGTTGGCTAGTTATCTAAAAGTGCTCGACGCAGACACCGGCGAAGCCGTCCTCAATCATACAAAGAGATTTCTGCGTGATGTTAGAATGAGGATTAAAGAAGTCACAACACGAGAATACATTGACCCCGCATCGGGCACGGTAGACTATGTGATTGTGTTTATTCCCAACGAACAAATTTATGGATTCATACATGAAAACGATCCGGCCATCCTGGATGACGCGTTGATTAGTAAGGTTGTTTTATGTTCGCCGCTGACGCTATACGCCATGCTCGCAGTCATTCGCCAATCCGCTGAACACTATAGGCTGCAACAGGAATCGGCGAAGATTCTCGACCTGCTCGCATCGTTCAAAAAGCAATGGGAAATGTTCGTCAAAAAGATGGACCAGATGGGCGACCGTTTGGAAAACGCGACCAAAGCCTACGGCGAACTCAGCGGTACGAGAGTGCGTATGCTGGAACGTCAACTCGACAAAATCGATGACCTCCGCGAAGAGGCGAAAGATCTTGCGGAAAAATAGAGGGTTTTCCCGCCACCACAACTCTTTAATGGATACTGCGCAAGCTCTGCTGTGAGACTTTCGCTGCGAAACAAAAATTCTTACCGTTTGATTTCCTTTTCGGCCGCGCCAAACAAAAGACGGTTGCAACAACGCGTTGCCCGTCTACTGCTGTGGTGAAGACATTGCGTGTTTGGCGCGGATTTTATGGGACGGGCATGGTGTTGCTCGTGGGTTTGTGAAGGGCGAAGAGTATAACCCGTCGTGCGCACTTCAATGGATGATCGCTCTTTGAAGAGGCCTCAGACTTGAGGACGGCAGTTCCCGCGATCGGTTCGGGTCCTTAAGCAGTTTCAATCCAAACGTAGCGTTCAAAGTCGACTTTTCGGCAGCACGAAACACGGTGTCGGACGCTACGCCTGGCTAGAGCTTGCTCTAGTATCATTCGGTGAGACTTCATTTGTGTGATTTCGTATGACGGATTGTGGTAAACTCGAAGCCGCAGAAGGAATAACACAGTTCCGTGTGAGAATATTGCTTGGTTACGAGGGGAATTGGTGTAGAGCTAAACGGCCTTGCGGTCTTCGTTTGAAGCGTTTGATGTGCGGAGAAGCATTATGGGCAGCAAGGTAAGAGTAACTTGTTTTGTAGCGAAAGTCGTGATGGCGTTCATCATCATTTCTCCCGCTTCGGCTGAAGATCCGTGGTTCAGGATGATCGAACCGCCGATCGACAAGTCGATGTTCCTGGCCGATCTCCACCCTCTTCGCTTGCTTTTTACCGGAGAACAGAGCTTTTGGATTTGTTTATGACCCCCTCCTCTTCCGACTGCCCTCCGGCGCGACCTTGTCCAGGACGTTTCGCACGCGCTTGAGGAGGGTGCGTCGGCTGAAAGGTTTGGGTAGGAATTCCACACCTTCGTCCAGTACGCCGTGATGTACGATAACGTTTGCGGTGTAGCCAGAAACGAAGAGTGTCTTGAGATACCCCTGTTTGCCGCAGAGTTCTTCCGCGAGTTTCTTGCCGTTGGTGTCGGGCATGATGATATCAGAAATCAGCAGGTCGAAACGCTCGGAAAACTCATCGAAGATCTTGTGGGCTTCCTGACCGTTGGCGGCGGTGTGTACGCTGTAGCCCGCCTGCAAAAGCATCTGCTCTACAAGTTGACGAACCATGGCGTCATCCTCGCACAGCAGGATGTTCTCATTTCCGCCCTGAATGGCTTCTTCAGCCTGTCGACGCTGCGCCACGACCGAAGGCGTTTCGACTGCGGGCAAGTAGATCTTAAAAGTGGTTCCCCGATCGGGCTCACTGTAAACCATAATGTGTCCGCCGGCTTGTTTGATAATGCCATAAACCGTAGACAGCCCCAATCCCGTTCCCCGCCCCATCGGTTTCGTCGTGAAAAACGGTTCGAATATTCGTTCGAGCGTATCCTGATCCATGCCGTGCCCCGTATCGCTGATCGCGAGCATGACGTGATGGCCTGGTGTGGACACGGCGTTGTCTTCGGCATACCGATTGTCGATCCAGACGTCCGAGGTCTCCACGACAAGGGTACCGCCGTCGGGCATCGCGTCGCGGGCGTTAAGGACTACATTCATGATGACCTGCTCAATCTGCCCGGCGTCCGCCTCGATAGACGGGATGTCATCGGAAAGTTTGAGCGCAAGTCTTACGTTTTCCGGCAGAAGTCGTCCGAGCATTTTCGCGAAGTCGCGGGCGACTTGGCTTAAGTTGAGAATCTCCGGTTGGCCTATATCTTTGCGGCTGAACATGAGGAGTTGACGAGTAAGGGTCGCTGCGCGTTTTACCGCTTCCTCGATATCGGCGAGTCGTTCTTCAATGACCTCGCGGTTCAGTTCTTCGCGCTTAAGCGCAGACGCAACCAGCTCCACGCCGCCCAGCACCGCGGTTAGATGGTTATTGAAATCGTGCGCGACACCGCCAGCAAGCTGGCCTACCGCGTCCATCTTCTGTGATTGCCGGAGTTGTCCTTCAAGTTTTCTTTTTTCCGCATCTACCTGTTTCCGGGCGGTGATATCCAAGGCGGTAAACGTAACGCCGAGCGTCAAGTCGGAAATATCGATGGGGCAGGAACTGAGCAGAACGTCAATAATCGTGCCATCCTTTTGTCGCCAGTGCGTTTCGATCGTGCCGACGCCGGTTCGTTGGATGTCCTCGTACTTCACTCGGCCGACTCGTTGATACTCGCTGTCGTCGGGGTAAATCATTCGCGCGCTTTGTCCCAGCAGTTCGTTCTGTTTGTAGCCGGTCATCTCACAAACGCGGTCATTTACATGCTTGAACACGCGATCCACGACCATACCTATTCCGACCGGTGATGCCCGAAAAATGCTGCGCAAGGTCGCTTCTCGTTCCCTGATGGTCTCTTGAGCCCGTCGCCAATCCGTGATGTCGGTGACGACGCCGAACGAGCCGCCGTAACCACTTTGCGAGTCGAAGAGCTTTTGAGGGGCGACCAGCGCAATTACCTCGGAGTTGTCCGGGCGAATGATCGTGATTTCGTAAGGTTCGGTGAATTGATCGGTGCCCTTGGTTATCCGCTGCTGATAGGCTTGTGCACTTTCCGGTGTGAGAAATTCGATGACGTCTACGCCTATGATCTCTTCTCGCGGCCGGCCAAACATCTCACAGATTCGATCGTTGATGTAAGTGAAAACGCCGTCGACGCTCTGGATAGCCAGTCCGTCGCGCATTGTTTCGACAAGTGAGCGGTAACGTTCTTCACTTTCTCGTAACGCCTGCTCAGCTTGTTTACGCTCTGTGATATCGAGGATCGCACCGGCGACACGAGACGGAGCGCCGCCGTCGTTTCGTTCGACCACGCGCCCGCGAGACAGAACCCATTTGTGGGAACCGTCGGAAAGTGTCATTCGGTACTCAGCTTCGAAGTGGGTAGATTCGCCGCGAAGGTGTTTGTTGAGCAGTTCGAGGACAAGATCAATATCGCCTTTGTGAATTTGAGCTCGCCATTCCTCGACGGGCATACGTAGTTTTTCGGTCGGCCATTGGAGGACGGACGCCAGTCGTTCGCTGTAACTAATCTCTCCGGATGCTATGTCCCAGTCCCACACGCCGTCGCGCGCCCCTTCCAGCGCGAGCCGCAATTGTTCTTCGCTGGCATACAACGCCGCCTGGGCGGTGCGTCTTTCGTGTTCCACCAGGTAACTCTGCCAGATGACAAACAAAGAAAGCACGGTCACGAGCGCAAGAATGAGGATCGTGGAAGTAACCAGCCGGTTTTTCAACAAACGTGATTCGCGAGCCAATTCATCCAGGTATGTGCCCGTTCCGATGATCCAGCCCCACGGCTTGAAGAGCCTGACGTGGGATAGTTTGTCGACGACGTGGTCGGGATTGTCGCGGAGTTGCCACAGGTAATCGATAAACCCATGAGTTTCCTTTGATTCCGCAATCTGGACACTTTCTACGAAGAGCCTTTCGCCATCGGGATCTTCATAGTCGCTAAGATTGGTACCTTCCAGATCAGGCCTGTACGGATGGAGGATCATTCGTGGAGTAAGGTCGTTGATCCAGAAATAGTCCTTCATGTGGTGGCCGTATCGCATCCGCCTGATGCGCTCGGTCGCTAGATGTTGAGCCTCTTCAAGCGATAATTCGCCGCTTTGAACGCGCTCATTGTGGTCGTTGAGTACGCTCCAGGCCGTTTGGGTCAGGTGCTGGAGGCAGTTCTTTTCCCGTACGAGAAGTCCTTCTTCGAACATGGGAATAATGAGCGCGAAGACCGCGAAAGTGAACAGCAACACTGACATAAATGTCGGAATCGCCACGCGAACGGCGAGCGTGATCCATAGCTTTTTCTTGTGGACAGTCTTAAGCATATGGCTTGGCTCCAGATTCGCGGACATGTGTAGGCCTGTGGTATATCGAATGGAGCATCGGTTCAGTGTAACTATAGCAGTTTCAATTCAAACGTAGCGTTCAATGTCGACTTTCCGACAGTACAAAACACGGTGTCAGACGCTACACCTGGCTAGAGCTTGCTCTAGGGCGGTGAAAACGAGACACTTGCCGCGCAAACCGTATTACACCGCATTAATCCCGTCTAGGGCTCCATCCTATGAACGGAACTTAACTGCGCGAGCTTGCCTCAACTCGTTAATGGACCTTGTTCGTTGCTCGGCTGGCATCGAAGCGATCTTTCTCATCATAAATAGGCGGTAAATCGCTTTGGTTACGATAATTGGTGCCCGGTGAAAGCGGCGTGGAGGCGGTGCAACCCTGTCGGATGTGAACTAAGACCCAACATACCGACCACACCGCTTAATGGTAACGCAAAATCACCACCTCCGGAAATTGAATTCCGTTATAGGTTCATGTTTATGTCACACGAAACGCCGAGAACGGTTGTTCGCACTGCACGCTTGGTTTCTCTGGGGTCTACTTGCGTCTTTAGTCTAATGGGATGAAGATGGTTCAGCTTCGCATTTTTCGAAGTACAGGCAAGGTAACTGTTGCCGGAAATCAACATTAAGAGACGGCCGCAGAAAAAAGCGGCATGCCGCGGTCGCAACGCGTGACCGTGGCCTTCCAAGTGCCACTGAAGGCTCCATCAAATGCCATACGATCCACTTCGTATTGCGGTTCTTATCTCCGGTGGGGGAAGGACCGCCCTCAATCTGCAGAAGTACATTGATGAAGGTAAGCTGAACGCACGGATCGAGAAGGTCGTTTCCTCGCGAACGGATGCGGCAGGGGTACAGCGGGCGCGAGAGGTTGGATTGACGGTCGAGGTGGTCGAGCGTAAGGCCCTACCGGATAATGCCTTCCAGTATGACATTACAAGTGCAGTCGGCGATGTCGATCTTGTATGCATGGCCGGCTTCCTTTCGCTTTGGTGTATTCCGGATTCGTATCGAAATCGAGTGATGAACATTCATCCCGCGTTATTGCCTGATTTTGGAGGAAAGGGGATGTACGGCGACCGCGTGCATGCGGCAGTGCTTGAATCGAGACGGAGTATATCAGGCTGTACAGTCCATTTCTGTGACAATCGTTACGACCACGGACCGACAATTCTACAAAGGCAAGTGCCTGTTCTGCCTGCGGATACAGTGGAATCCCTTGCGAAACGGGTTTTTGAGCAGGAGTGTATCGCTTACCCGCAAGCAGTGATGCTATTTAGTCAAGGGCGATTGCGCGTGGAAGCTGGTCAGGTGATGATCAGGTAAGAGCGTGCGCTCGATCAAACTTGCCTTGAGATGAGTGTTCAACGGTTCATGCTGAAAAAAACCGCCAACAAAGCTCATTGACGGCCAGGTTGGCGGTTGTGTATTGGATCCACTGCGTAAATGAGTTGTTAAGCCGCAGCCGTTCCCGTGATAGCTTCCAGAACCAGTTGGATAATGACGGGAATCAGGCTTTGAAAAAGCAATCCGACAAGACTCGTAAGAAACGCTGCCATAGTTTACCCTCCCTGCAATCGGGTTGAGGTTATGTGGGAATGTCCACGGTACTGACCTCCGAGCAGGCCGCGCCAACCCACGTCGAAAGCTGACTTCTTGGTTTATACTTCGCGCAAGAAAATACCCGCCGAAGCGGGTAAATTCAAAGAAAAAAGTACGGCAGTCACCTACTCTCGCCCGAAGACTACCATCGGCCGTGCAGGCTTAACTTCCGTGTTCGGTATGGAAACGGGTGTGACCCTGCACGTATGGCCACCGCAACGGCATAAGATACGCATCTTCTGCGATTCGTCAAGGACTCGATAAGTGTTTTTTTGCCCGTTTAATTTGAACGCGATCCTACGGCTTAATGGCCTCGAGGGTGAGTACGACGGGGGCAGGTTCTTCCGCCAGTTCTACGCCTCTGGGAAGTTGGAATTCTGGAATAAAGCTTTGCTGAACGCCAAGTGAACCTAAGTGCTCTTCTTTCAAGCGTACGATTCCAACCGGTCTTTCATCTTGGCGCATGCGTTCAATCACCGCCGCAGGCCCCGTAACCTTGATTGTTCGTGTAATAAGGATACCACCACCTGGAGGGATTGCGCGGACAGGCCTGCCGAAATTTGCGACGCTGACCGCGATCAGGATGGGCACGGTTCCAATTTCTGCAATCGAACGGTCTGCTTTGACCGTCGCACTGACCCGAACAGAGTTGGGTTTGAAAATCGCGCTTACGGGATAACCCCATTCGTTCGGCACCAGCACCATATTCACCTGAGCGGGCTGCCCCGGCGTTTCTTCCTCGAGCAACCTTTCCGGATCCAGGGTCAAGTTCAGGCTCCTTCCCGCCCGTTCAAATTCCTGGTAATCGCTTTCCAGCATAGTCACCATAACGGACCGGCGATTGAGCCGAGGTCGTGCGTCGTAACTGAGTACCAACCGATCTTTGAGTTCGAGTTGAACCGGTTTTGAAACGTAGTGATCAACAGAAATGTCCAGTTGGCTTGGTATGACTCGGATAATGTTGAGTTTCGGGAATTGCCTCCACTGCTCTTCCATAGCCTCTTTCAGATCGATCACTGCTGAGCCGGCCGCCCGATCGGTCACTTGCAGTTTTACCGTAAGCGGGGCTGCCGCCTGAGCCTGTTCGATGAGTTTGCGCGGGCCTGACAATTCCACGCGAAACTTGCGCGCATCGCCGGCTTTACTCACCACCATGCCATCTGCTTCGGGGGCGGGTACTACTTGCAGATCGATGGGAATGCTTGCGTTTTCAACGACCAGGCTGTCCGCAGTCGCCCAGATGAGAACTGTAAGAATAATTGTTGTACTAAGTAACTTTAGCTGCTCCATCTCGCTTCGCTTTCTTGGTTTTGGGCGACAGGGAGGTGGCATGGGATTGGCTTGTAGCCGGCAGGCGATTCGTTGAGCGATTCAGCCGTGGAAGCCACCGCGCGTGAGACTGTTTGGCAGCGGGCATGAGTTCTTTTTCGAGCACTTCGCGCAATGTCTGAGCCGTTAATGCCCTTCGCAGTCTGCCGCCAAGCGCGACCGAAACGGTGCCTGTTTCCTCGCTGACGATGATAACGATCGCATCCGAATCCTGGCTCATGCCGATACCCGCCCGATGCCTGCTACCGAGCGAGCGATCCACATCGCCCGATTCCGCCAGGGGGAACTGGCATCCGGCGGCGGAGATGCGACCTTGTTGAATGATGACGCCCAAATCATGCAAAGGTGTCCCAGGCCAAAAGATCGTGTCCAGAAGCTCCGCCGTTACGCGCGCGTCCAACTGTACACCGCTTTCGATCAATCCACCGACCTCGATGCTTCGTTCGATGGCGATAAGCGCACCTATTTTCTTTTTAGAGAGCCGCTCGACTGCTGCGCACACCGGTTCGATGATCTGTGCCGCTTCCTTTGACCAGTAGCTAAAGAAGCTCCCCTCGCCCAATTTGAGCAGCATACGCCTCAGTTCCGTTTGGAAGGCCACCAGTGAAACCAAGAATACCGCCATGATGAAGTAAGGATAGATTTGGTTAATGCGTTCGAATTCAAACCGCTTGGCGAGCAGGCGAACCACCGCAAAGCTGACAGCCAAGATAATCAATACTGCCCGACCGAGTCGTGCACCGCGCGTGCCTTGCAGGAACCGAAGCGCTGTATAGACCACAAGACCAATTAGCAACATCTCGACCAGCGTCACCCATGGATTGTCTGTCACGCGTTCCAAGAAGGAAACGATTGGTTGTAGGAAATCACTTTCGGTGATGAGTAGCGGCGCGTCCAATGGGCAGTCACTCGTATCGATGGGAAGCAGATCTAATATCGATTAAAAGTAGTATACGACCCGGTGAGGGTGTGGGCAATTCGCTGGTCGCCGCTTCATAGATCGTAAGTGACGACTCGCCGCGATGCCCAAAGGGCGGTTAAGCTGGGGGCGAATTGTGCGGGTTGTCTCTCACGTCGAGCAAATGGCGTGCATTGCGTTGAAGCATGGCAAGGGCTGCACGTTTTATGGCGCTGCCCTGCACCATCTTATGGTAGTCCTCCTCGGACCAGGAAAGGACGTCGCGAAGTTCGATCTCGGGCGCCGGCGGTCGCGGCGAGAAATCGATTTCAACCGTGGGTTTGGCCTTGCGGTTAAATGGGCAGACTTCCTGACAGATGTCACAACCGAAAAGCCAACCGGCGAGCTTGTCGGTCAGGTCGGCGGGCAAGGCCTTTCGTCGTTCGATTGTCAGATAGCTGATGCAACGCGATGCGTCCATTTCATGAGGATTGGGAAACGCATTTGTGGGGCAGGCGTCAAGGCACGCAGTGCATGAGCCGCAGTGATCTGTTACGGGTTCGTCTGCGGCCAGTTTGAGTGTTGTGACGAGTTCGCCGAGAAAAAAGTAACTGCCCAATTCGGTATTGAGCACGAGGGTGTTTTTCCCAATCCAGCCAAGACCCGAACGCTCCGCAATTTCGCGTTCAACGATCGGCGCGGTGTCGACACACGCCCTGGATTCAAAAGAATGGCCGAACCGTTCCCGCATTCGGTCGGCGAGGGCGAATAGCCTTTTTTTGACCACTTTGTGGTAATCGCGCCCCCAGGCGTAGCGGGCGATTTTACCGATCGGCTTTAAGTCGGTCGATTCGGAGCTTTCGACCGTTTGGGTTGTTGAGTGGGTGCCCGAACCGGGGTTGGGGTTGTAGGAAAGGGCGACCGCGACGACGCTCTTGGCTTCGGGTAGCAGATTTCGCGGATCTTCCCGCATGGAGAGGTGGCGGTGGAGGTAGTCCATCGTGCCCGCCCTCCCCGCTTCTAGCCAGCGCTGTAGGTAGTCTTTTCGTCCGATAGGCTCGGCGGGGGCGATTCGACAAGCGTCGAAACCCAGCATAATAGCCTGTTCTTTGATCCATTGGCTTTGCTCAATAGGTGACATCAGCCCAATGGTAGTCCCTCGATTGGCCGATATAAACACTCGGTTGGCGCGCCTGCTGCGGTGGAGTCGCGGTTGACGTCGCGGGATCAAGCGCGTACCTTGCCGCTTCGCACCACGGAGTGCTGTTAACTACACCGCGAAAGGTATCACCCGAGCATGTTCGATTACGATTGGTTTCACGGCTCAGCGTTCACGCAACAACTGACGGAAGCGAAAATGCGCTGTGCCCTGCTGCATTTCGGCCTGGAAACGCGCGAAAACCTCGACGCGGACGAACACGCCAAGCAGTTCATGGAAGAGTTGGAAGTGCGAAGCTTGATCTACCTGCGCGATGGTTTTAGCTATGAAGTAAAAAGTTTCGCGACCGTGGACAGCAAGAGCCACCTGACTTTCGAGTGCGAACCCGTTGACGAGTCGTACAAGGTGGGGGCATTCGTGGTGACCGTGCCGTTCGAGGAGATCGTGCGTGTGGAGGTCTTCGCGGTTCATCCAAGCGAGAAACCGGAAGATTCACCGCAAATTACCGGATTCCGCGCGGCGGGTGAATCCGCCGAAGCACCGCCGCTCAAACCGGGGCGGTAGAGCCCCATTCATTCTCTGATTCGTGGCTTTTCGACAATTCTGCAGTGGCGGTCTATGCTGAATGCATGGCCCGCTGCAAAATCGACAACACGACCGGACATCTTTGGATTGAGGAAGGCGAATCGCACATCGGACTCGTCGCTGACGTGGCGCCCATCCTGCCCATTGATAAACCCTATTCGTTTGCGGTACCCGCTGAATTGGAATCCAAGATAAGCCTCGGGCAGCGCGTGGCTGTGCCTATCGGAAAAAAAGGACGTGTTATTTCGGGGTTTGTCGTAGGTCTGGACCGGCGAATCTGGGATTCGA
>JANQHN010000234.1 GCA_028282665.1 Phycisphaerae bacterium
TCTACCTGCGCATCAGCCCGGAACTCTACCTCAAGAGGCTCCTCGTCGGCGGGATGGAGCGGGTCTTTGAGATCATCGTGAATTCGGGATTGTGTTTCGACGAGATGCCCTCGTTGCGGAAGTTCCGGCTGATCTCAAAGACCCGCTCCATTCCGCCGACGAGGAGCCTCTTGAGGTAGAGTTCCGGGCTGATGCGCAGGTAGAGTTGCATGTCCAGTGTGTTGTGGTGCGTGAGGAACGGTCTCGCCGCCGCGCCTCCGTAAATCGGCTGCAGGACGGGCGTATCCACCTCGAGGTAGCCCAACCCCACAAGGCAGTTTCTGACCGCTTGGATAATTGCGCTTCGCTGAGTGAAGGCATCGCGCACCGGTGGATTGGCGAAGAGGTCCACGTAACGCTGCCGGTAACGCAAATCTACATCCGTCAAGCCATGCCACTTCTCCGGCGGTGGAAGCAACGCCTTGGACATCATCTTCAGATCATCCGCCCAGACAGTGAGTTCACCGGTTTTCGTCGTGCCGATTACGCCTTCGGCTGCGATAATATCGCCCAAATCGAGTTTTTTGAGCATAGGCCAGTAGTCGGCGAGGTCTGCTTTGCTCAGACCGAGTTGGATACGCTCGGTGCGGTCGCGGATGGTGATGAACGCGAGTTTGCCCATGATGCGCAAGAGCATGATTCGGCCCGCGACGCGACAACGGTTATCGCTTTTGGTGCCGGGTTCGAGGTTGAGTGCGGCTCCCTGATTGCGCACGTCGGTGATTGGCGATATGTCGTCCAATCGCCATCCATACGGGTCCACACCTATCTCACGCAAGGCATCGCGCTTACGCATTCGCTCCTGTTGCAATGTGTCCTGGTCTGGCATCGGTTCTTTCTGTCTCGAAAACAAATTCGGTTCGTTGTAAGCAGTCGTTCGCGGGTAGAGAAGCTTGGTTAGGCCGATAGCGAGCCAGAGTACGCCCATTCACAAGAATGTCTATACACCGCGCTGAGCACGGTGATGTTATCCGGCGATAAGAGGGCGGGCAAATGCAGGCAAATAGCCCGGAGCGACGATACTTGCTGGAAGCAGTGGGCGCTGGGACATTGCGTGGTCGACGAGTTTCAACGTACTGCCTTGAAACACTCGAACTTCACACGTGGTGTGAGGTAGTCGTCGCGTGGCGGCTCCGCGTGACACAGTGCGGTCGAGAGGTATTTCTTGTTCGAATCGGGCAAAAGCGTGACGACCGTCGCGTCGTCGCCTAACTCCTCGACCAGCTTCATCGCGCCCAGCACATTCGCTCCTGACGATATTCCCACCGCGAGCCCGAGTCGGTGACACAGCGTCTGGGCCATCAGGATCGAATCGCCGTCCCACACGTCCACCACGTGATCGAGCTGTTCCAGCTTTACGATGGATGGGATGAATTCATCGGAAATGCCCTGAATGCGATGCTGCCCCGCTTTGTGGCCGGTGCTCAGGGTTGGGGAGTTCGTGGGTTCAAGCGGATGTATGCGCGCTTTCGCGCCATGGCGACGCAAGTATCGCCCCACACCCATTACCGTACCGCCCGTTCCCACGCCCGCCACGAAAGCGTCGCAAGTGCGATCCAACAACGTAAGCTGCCGTTCGATTTCCGGGCCCGTTCCCAACTCGTGTGCTTCCGTATTGTCGCCGTTGTCAAATTGTCTTGGCAGGTAAACGTGTTCGTTTTCCTTTGCAAATACCTCCGCCATTTCGATGGAGCCTTGGAAGCCTCCCTGTGCTTTGGAAACGGGAATAACCTCCGCGCCGAAGTTGTGCATCAGCGCGACGCGTTCTTGGCTGAGCCAGTCGGGCATGTAAATGCGCACGTAGTGCCCCAGCGCACGTCCTACGGCGGCAAAAGAGATACCCGTGTTTCCGCTGGATGCTTCAACGATGGTGTCTTTGGGTTTGAGTTCGCCGCGCTCATGGGCTCGCTTGAGGATGTGGGCGGCCATGCGGTCCTTCACGCTACCTGTCATGTTCATGAGTTCGTATTTGGCGAAGATACGACGTTCCTTGCCGTCCATCGCGTAACGGATTTCGAGCAGAGGCGTGTTTCCGACCAGAGCTGTGAGGCACTCGACACGCGAGAGCGCAGCAGAAGCGATGACATTGGTCATGGCGGCGGCTCCATGAAAGAGGTTTGGTTTATATCTTCCTTTATGCCGCGCAGCGTCTTGAAATTCAAGGGCGGCCGCTCCTTCCGATACCCTGATGTGCAGGGGCGATTGGAACACTGGCGTTTTCCCGGAAGTTCGCCCAAACTACTGCACATGGAGGAGCGGATTATGAATAACGTACACGCAGCTTTGCGAAAGCGGGTTTTGGCATTGGTTATCCTTGCGGGAGCCGGGATGAGCCCACCTGCCACAGCGGCGCAGGAAGGCGTCCAGCGCGCTGAGAGGGAAAAGATTGCCATCACGGAAGGATTGGTTATTGGCCGAACAGGCCAGGCAGGCCGGTCTGCCGTCCATACCGACGCGATCGAGAAATTGATCGTGACGGGGCGATGGGTCACGCCATCGGCGGGCGACCAAGTCGAATTGCCGGATGGAGAATCGCGGCAGTGGGAGGCAATTAAAACAAACGAGGCCGCATGGTTTGAGGACGCAAGGCTTCGTGGTGGGTATTTGTTTGCTACAGTGGATGTGCCCAGCGAGCGAATCATGCTTCTGGAAGCTCGCGGTCACAGCATGGTGTATGTCAACGGCGTGCCGCGGACGGGTGATCCGTACAACTACGGCTATTTGAAGCTTCCGGTGAAGCTCAAGAAAGGCGCGAACGAACTGCTCTTTCGCGTTGGTCGTGGGCAGCTTTACGCGAAGTTGACGAAGCCGAACAAGGCGGTGTTCTTTTCGCTTGAGGATCACACGGAACCACAGTGGACCAGTAAAGACTACTCGGCACAGTGGGGCGGAATCGTGGTTGTCAACGCAACGGAGGAAGTGCAAGAAGTGGTTGACATTGGGTGTTCGATGCGTACCAATCCCGGCAATCCAGCTAGCTTCGTGCCATTTGGTCGCCTCGAGCCGTTGGCTGTCAGCAAGATAGCGTATCGAACGTATTCTCGACACCCGTCAGACCGGGATGAGGTCGAGATGGAACTCGGCTTGTCGGTTGCAGGTCAATCCAATCCGGTTGATCTAGCCAAAGTGAAATGCAAAGTGGTCGGGGAACACGAGACCCATGTGCGCACATTCCTGAGCCGGATCGACGACAGCGTGCAGTACTACGCAGTGACTCCACCGGCGGAGCAGGAAAATGTTGAAAGCGAGTCTTCGAAGCAACAAGCGGTCAACGCGGCGCCGCAAGCTTCAAAAGACAGGTTCGGCTTGATTCTCTCCTTGCACGGTGCGGGTGTGGAAGCCATTAATCAGGCGAGGGCGTATGCGCATCAAAAGCACGCATACGTCGTTGCTCCTACCAACCGCAGGCCTTTCGGGTTCGACTGGGAAGATTGGGGGCGTATCGATGCGATAGAAGTGTTGGATATAGCGCTTGGGGCATTCGACGTCGATTTACGTGACGTTTGTTTAACCGGTCATTCGATGGGTGGACACGGAACGTGGCAGGTAGGCGTACACTATCCCGATCGCTTTGCTGCCATCGGGCCGAGCGCGGGGTGGATTAGCTTCTGGTCCTACACCGGCGCGGAGCGCTATGAAAACGCTGGTCCGATCGAGAAGTTGTTGCTTCGGGCTGCGTCGCCCAGTGATACTCTCGCTCTCAAATCCAACTACGAACAGCAGGGAGTGTACATTTTGCATGGTGCGGATGACGACAACGTTCCGGCTGCACAAGCGCGGCAGATGATCCAGGAACTCGCTCAGTTCCACGATGATTTCGCTTACTTCGAACAGCCGGGCGTCGGTCACTGGTGGGATAACGATCCCGCACCGGGTGCGGATTGCGTTGACTGGGCGCCGATGATGGATTTCTTCAAACGGCGCAAGTTGCCCATTAAGGACGAAGTCGAGCGCGTGAAGTTCGCTACATCCACCCCGTGGGTGTCATCAACCTGTCACTGGGCGACTATCGTGAGCCAGTTCAAGCAGATGGAAAGAAGCGAGGTCGACATTGCGTGGGATGCGGAGAATGGACGTATTTCGGGCACGACGGTGAACGTGTGCGACCTGCGGCTTGATGTGCCCGGGGCGTACCAGGGCGAAGATGTCGAGGTCGTGCTGGATGGTCATGAGCCGACAGCGGTTCGTGTTCAGTCCGGCAAGGTCGCGTTGCGGCGGAAGAGTCCTGATGGTGCGTGGGGGAGTGCAAGGACAAAGCATGGCGATCATGCCGTACGGGCAGCCGGTCCTTTTAAGGCGGTGTTCGACAACAATGTGCTGCTGGTCTATGGCACGATCGGCACGGAAGAAGAAAACGCATGGTCCCGCAGCAAAGCCCGTTACGACGCGGAGACCTTCTACTACCGCGGCAACGGTTCGTTTGACGTAGTTTCTGACACAGAATTCAAGCAGATGATGGAACGGGCGGAGCGGCGAAACGTTGTGGTCTATGGCAATAAGGATACGAACTTGGCGTATCAGCTTGAATTCTTCAATAGCCCGGTTTCCGTTGCACGAGGAAGAGTGTGCATTGGTGAGAAAACGCTAAAGGGGGATGACCTCGCCTGCCTAGTCATTAGACCTCGCAAAGAAAGCACGGGTGCCATCGTTGGCGTCATCGGCGGGACGGGATTGACGGGGATGCGGCTGACGGATCGTTTGCCGTATTTTGTTTCTGGCGTGGCGTACCCGGATTGCACGGTACTGTCGCCCAAAATGTTGGATAGTGGGATTGAAGGCGTGCTTGCGGCGGGTTTCTTTGGAACGGATTGGTCAATCGAACAAGGCGAGTTTGCGTTCCGAGATGAGCAATGATGCCGTGGGTAAGTTCGACATTAGGATTGTAATGGTACTTATTGAAGTTGCCACAGTGGTGAGTGTTTATGATTCGATACCCTCAACATAAACGCTGACGCTGGTTGACGGGAATTACAAAACCGGTTTTCCACTGGAGCGTTTGTCTATCACGCAAAGAGCCCGGAGCGCCTCATCAGGCATTCCGGGCTTTTGCGATGAGTCGATACGGTGATTGTCGCGGAAAAAGATTCTATAGCAATTTCAATCCAAACGTAGCGCTGAATGTCGACTTTCCGACAGTACAAAACACGGTGCCGGACGCACCACCTGGCTGGAGCTTGCTCTAGTTTTCGAAGCGCTTGGCGACGTCCTCCCAATTGACGGTATTCCACCACGCTTCCAGGTAGTCCGGGCGGCGGTTCTGGTACTTGAGGTAGTAGGCATGTTCCCAGACGTCTACACCCAAAAGTGGCGTGAGACCTTCAGTGAGTGGATTGTCTTGGTTGGCTGTCGCTTTGACGATCAGGTCACCACTGCTGTTCTTGCACAGCCAAGCCCAGCCGCTGCCAAATTGTCCGGCGCCTGCTGCATTCATTTTCTCACGAAGGCTTGAAAAATCGCCAAACGCGGTTTTGATCGCATCCATGAGAGGTCCGGTCGGCTCACCGCCGCCGTCCGGGTGCATGTTGTGCCAGAAGATGTTGTGGTTTAGCGCACCGCCACCGTTATTCCGCACCGCGGTGCGGGCGCTGTCAGGCAGGTCGTTGAGGCCTTTGATAAGGTCTTCCAGGCTCTTGGATTGCAAGTCGGCATGCCCTTCCAGGGCGGCGTTCAATTTGCTCACGTAGGCTGCGTGGTGTTTGTCGTGATGAATGCGCATGGTCTGCTCGTCGATGTGAGGTTCGAGAGCGTTGTAATCGTAGGGGAGTGGGATCAATTCAAAGGCCATATGTTTTCTCTCCGTTTCACTTGAGGAACTATTCCAATCACTCTGCAAAAGGGATGGTAGTAAGGCGACGGTATTCGGGCAGACTGCAAACCGGCCACAGCCACCTGGCAAGCGTCGAAACGTTGTTGAAATGAGGCGTTGACGGTTTGGCAGACAACGGTCTTGTGACGGAATCACAATTTGGGTGGACACTTGCTGCGTGAGTAGAATCCGGTTCATTGGCGCGGGAGCACTCAGCCGACGGCCGACGGATCTCCCACACGCATGGTAGTTTAGAGCATGAAGGGTGAGTTGATTGCGGCTTACCTCAGTAGTGATTGCGCATCGGATGCTGATTCGCAATCGTACCTGCATGCCTGCCGCAATACGTAGTCCGCGGTGCGCGGCGCCCATCGCGCACAATCGCGGTTTTGAACATGGTCCCTTACGACCGTTGGAGAAAAGTCACGATGAAACGTTTGATGAAATTTGGAGTTTTTTCGGTCATTGGGTTAGCGATGGTTGGCGGATGCGATGGATTTGTTCCGCTTCTGTTTGACGCGGAAGAGCCATTTTCGATAAGCGAGCCTGCCGATGACATTGGTACTTTCAAGGTCGATTGGCAAAACGGCCGGGTGAAGGTCGAAGTTGATCCAGATGCGACCGAGATCGCCATTACCGGTGAGAAGGTTGTCCGTGCGAGCAGCCAGGCGGCCGCGGAGGCGGCGCTTGATGATATCGAGATCGGCCTGTCCATTTCCGACAGTTCACCCTCTGTAGCAACCCTCGAAATGAATTCACCGGACGAATTCGGCTTTGTGTTCGAAGCGGATGTGACTGTGGTCCTTCCCGTTTCCATGATTCTTGATGTCGAAAACATTAACGGCACGATAGAAGTCGATGGCAACGAGGCCGCTACTTCCGTCGATTCTGAGAATGGTACGGTCTCTGTACGAGGTCAGGATGGCGATCTGACTGTGCTGGTAAATAACGGCGCTGTCGAGGCGACGACACTGGGTGGTGACGTAAATATTTCGATCGAGAATGGTCGAGTGAAGCTGGACGCAACATTAGCGGACGGTGAAGAGGCCGAGGTGACGACGGAAAATGGCGATGTCGATATCGAATCCACCGGTGGCAGCGTTGATGTAGATGTGGAAAACGGCGATGTGGAACTCCTTGCGACACCTGAAAATGGCGGAGATGTTCGTGTGGATGTCTCACGTGGTCATGTGGACCTGCGTGTAGCGGAGGAATTCGCCGCTTCACTGTTTTTGCAAACGGATTTCGGTGCGGTTAGTCCCGATTTGGACAAGTTCGATGTGGATGATCTGGAGCAGTCGTTGGTTGAAGTTCGTGCGACGCTCAATGGCGGAGGCGGTTCGGTCGAAGTGCGTACGGACGTCGGTAACATCGATTTCGACAGCCGCAGCTAAGGCGCTGGTTTTTGCATAATCGTTGAGGTTAGAAAGGGCACGCCGCTTGCTTCCGGTGAGCGAGTGTGCCCTTTGTTTTGTCGCTGTACGACGGCTTATTCTTTCTTTGCGGTTTGCACCGGCTGCGCGCGGTAGCTTTGGGTGAAGTAGCTTTTTGCAATGACGAGTTTGAGTGTCGGATCGCTGGGGGGTTTGACGGCTTCAATGTGGCTCCTGCCGACTTCCGATCCGGTAACGAACCGCTGAAGTGCTAGATCGAAGCCATATTCGCCATCGAATACCGACTCCTTCATTTCGTAAGATTCGCCAAACATGCTCTGCATCGATTTCGATTGTGCTTCCGGATCATGCTCAGCGTGGTAGGAGACGATTGCTTTGCCGTTTTTCGGATTACCTTCGATGCGAGCGAAACGGCAGATCACTTTGTACATATTGAGGCCAACCTGTACGCTTCGTTGCCAGGATTCACCCACGGCTGCCGGTTCCGTGGTTCGCGACATATGAACCTGTTTCAGTGCGGTACGCAGATTTTCGCCTGATAGGCCCGTTGCAAATCGCGCGCGGGACGGGTTTTCCAAGAACTTTTCCGCTTTCTTGAAAATCGGTTCCGTTCCATGCGGTTTATTCCATTCGCCATCGGGAGTGAGGTCAATGGTAATCGTGAACCCGAGCGGCAAGGCACGGCTGATGATAAACCCGTTTTTCATTTCCTCGAGTTTGTCTTTGGTCGAATCGAAGGTGAAAGTGTGCTCCTTTTCTTCCACCTTGTCAGTGAGACGGACTCGAATTTTATCGAACGTATAGTCGAGTGTGATAACTTTGTCCGCCGAGACAGACTTTACCTCTTCAATGACGCCCACCGTGATTTCGATCTGCGTTTTGTAATTTCTTTCCGATTGATCTTCATGCGTGAGTGTGAGCGAGCGGTGGTGAGTCCAATCCCACTCGAGGTAATACCGCTGGCCGGGCTCGTATTTGGGGGCGAGGGAGAGACGTTCTATTGGGGCGGGCTGGGTGGGAGCGTCTGGAGACGATGGATCAGGCCCGGCAACCGCGCGTGAATACATGATTATCGCGAGAAGCGCGACGCCGCGCAACCCCGCTTTCAGCATTGGCATAATCGACTTCCTTCCGTGCGTGGGTCGGCTTGGACTAAGAACGATGATGCCGACCCGCCCCTTCGACAGATGTTACAAGATCACGGTAGTAGATTTCAGCGTCGCCTTCCACCTCCAACTGGTGCCGCAAACCTGGATAATTCGAAAATTTACAATTCTCCCAGCCCAGATTCCGTATGAACTCTACGGTCTTGGCGTTGTCTACAATTCGTTCGTCGCCCGCCGTGAAGAGATGCAAGGGGACTTCGGGGCAGGCACCAAGTTTCGCGATGATCTTGTCCATCCGTCTGGAGGCGAGGTAAAACCCTGCGGTTGCTTCCCTTAGCGTCAGATCGTCACTGTCGAACCACCCCTGCCAGCTCTGATTCTGACAGAATAACTCAGCCCTGCTTAATGGGATTTCGAAGTACCTTTCCTGTTCGTAGATCATGGCGTATCCGATTTCCGCCGCCGTATCCTTGTCCACCCCGACGAGTGGAAACAGCCCTGGTGTCACCAAGGAGAGGCTTTTGACTCCGCCAGGTTCGTCCACATAGGCTGAGACGGCTAGCCTGCCGCCCCAACTTACGCCGACCACATGGTACTCGGGCAGCCCTGTACGCCGGAGAAGTTCATTTCTGGCGGTTTGGGCGTCGGCAACGAGCTGTTGTGCTGACTCCGCGTGCCCGCGTTGCTCCATGTTTTTGCCGCTGCCGCGGCGGTCCATCTGAAGAACCGCGAATCCTGCGTCGCGCAGGCGCCTAGCCGAGTGTTCATACCAGCCGCAATGAGATTGAATACCGTGATGGTAAAGCACGGCGCCGCATAAAGATGTTGGAGCAAAATAACGCCCATATGCGCGATAGCCGTCAGGTAACGTTAATGTAATCTCTTCAAAAGCCGCCATAGAGGCCCATCCTAACTTGAATCCGGTCGCGCTTCACGCGATATTGACTGGCGGCTTGACGGAATCTGTGGTCTGTCATTGAAATCCGCTGCAACAATCGGACCAGTCGATGGAAGCAATTGAAATCATCGCGACAATACGGCAGTTCTTGAGAACGGAGCGTCAGTTCGGCTTGCAAAGTTTGCCTATTGCTCCGGAGGAGATGGCCCGGGCCATGTTGCTGGCTAAAAGCAAAAGGGCTGTCGATGCTTCAGGACCGCGGGCTCAAACCGTCGTATCAGCAGTGACCCGGTCGACCCCGGCGACGTTAGGGTCTGGACCATCCGTACCGCCGAGCGGATCGAGCGCGTCCACCAAGCAGCAACGTCTGGCGAAATTAGACGAGCAGCAGGTACGCGGCTGTACGAAGTGCGCACTGTCCACTACCCGTACACAAACCGTTTTCGGGCAGGGCAATCCGGATGCGCGACTCGTTTTTGTCGGTGAGGCGCCGGGTTTTGAGGAGGATAAGAAGGGCTTGGCGTTCGTGGGACGGGCTGGCCAGCTGTTGACTGATATGATCAAAGCGATGGGGCTGACACGTGAGGAAGTATTCATTTGCAACGTGCTCAAGTGTCGCCCGCCGGGAAATCGCGATCCACTGGCAGACGAAATCATTGCGTGCAGTCCGTACTTGCTCGAACAACTATCAGTCATTGAGCCGGAAGTGATCATTGCATTGGGGGCACCGGCGAGCAAGACACTGCTAAGGACTGCCCAATCCATCGGTCGGCTGCGTGGACGTTTTCATGATTACTGGATATCCGGCGCTGAGGGCGTAGGGCCGCGTGTACCACTCATGCCGACGTATCACCCTGCGTACCTGTTGCGCAATCCCGCAGACAAGCGGAAAACGTGGGAAGACCTCAAGATGGTAATGCAATTGCTCGGTTTGAAAATTCCACAGCGTTAGTCAACGTCGAATTCAAATTGAAGACCTACCAGGAAAGGCCAGAGCTTTGGCGATACACCCAACCGCTATTGTAGATTCCAAGGCAGAGATTCACGAGTCGGTTGAAATCGGACCGTATTGCGTCATTGATGCAAACGTCAAAGTTCACGCCGGTTGCAAACTCGAGCAGAATGTGTACCTCACCGGCTGGACGGAGATCGGCGAAAATTGCGTCATTCATCCGGGTGTGATCATCGGGCACGAGCCGCAGGATGTGAAGTACAGCGGCGAACGGACGTATTGCTGTATCGGTAAGAATAACGTATTTCGAGAGTACGTGACGATTCATCGAGGGACTGTTCCGGAATCCGAGACGCGTGTGGGTGATGATTGTTTCCTGCTGGCGAACTCGCACGTCGCGCACAACTGCATGGTGGGAAACAATGTTACGATGATCAACGGTGTGCTGCTGGCTGGGCATGTCGAAATCGGAGACCGCGTGACCGTTGGAGGCGGTGCCGGTGTGCATCAATTCTCGCGCATCGGAGACTTGGCTATGATCGCTGGAATGGCGGCGGTGAGGATGGACGTCGTGCCTTACGCGCTGGTGGATGAAGATGGGCGGATTGCGGGTTTAAATCGCGTTGGCTTGAAGAGAGCGGGTTTAGCGGCAGGGGAAGTGTTGGATATCCGGCGAGCGTACCGGGTTTTGTTCGGAAAGACCGCCAACTTTGCTCAAGCGTGTGAGGAACTGGCCGCCAAGGTGACGACGTCAGCTGGTCGAAAGATCGCCGAGTTCGTCGCACGCGATTCTCGCCGGGGATTTGCTGGGCGCAGCTGATGTTAGTATGGGGGATATAGTGGAAAGTCGCCGCGGGAGGGTAGCATTTTTCGTGTGTAATTCGTTAGGTTGCTTAAATTCTTTACGCTTTTAGTGACAGCTAACTCACACAGTGATTCCTTCTGTGAGATGCGCGCAAGTGCCATTGTAGTCATGACCTAAAAAGCAAATAACGGACTAGAATAACAAGTTTCCCCTCAATGCTGCCTTCCTGATCCTGTCAATTGGGGCGAATCCCCCATTGTCACTCTTACATCTATGGCACAAACTTCTATTGTTTGGAAGGAGGTGGGCAAAGGACTGCACGCCTCCTGCAGAACCCAAAGAGACATCGTTTCATGACGCTTCTTTCCCCTCCGGAAAACACCGGTTAGCTGGGTGTGCTAGCCGGTGTTTTCTTTTTTTGACCAAGTCCGACTGTTGCCAAAGCCAAGATGCTCCCGCTATACGGGGCCGAGCCGATCGCAACATTCGCTAAGCTGTCACAAACCTCACGAGGAGGGCGCTGGTGTACGTTGTTCATACACTGTTTTTACTACGCCGTTTGCATAGTGCATGCTTTTGACGAATTGAAGCGGTGTTCTTTGGGGTTGTGGGAGGAAGAGTGGCATGCCCAGTCCTAGCAAAATGGGCATGGTAAAAAGCTCGATGCGGTTGATTAGGCCTAGTTCAATGAACTTTCGGATTGTTTCTCCCCCTCCAACTACCCAACAGCACTTAACCGATTTGCGGGTTAGTTTTTCGGCAAGATCGGTAATGGGCTTCGTCCAGGCGCGGACATCACTTGACTCGTGGGAAATCGGTCGGGAGGAAAGCACGTAAGTCTGTTTGCCGGCGTAAGGCCAACTGCCGAAAGTGAGGACTTGTTCGAAGGTTTTACGGCCCATCACCAGCGCATTGATTCCTTCGTAGAATGCGTTGTATCCATAGTTTTCACCCGTGAATTCATCAAGCCACGAGATTCCCCCAGATTTGTCGGCGATGAGGCCGTCGACAGTGCATGCGATGTAGATGTGGAATTGTGTCATCGTCGATTGTCAACAAGGCAGGTCTGATTGGGGTTTCGCTAGATTGACGCTTGTACTTCAAATGGGGCCAGTGTGCCATAAGCGGGCTTATTCACGCCGATTTGAACGAATGTGTCGTCGTATTGCTTTTCGAGGTACTTGCGTGTTGGTCTGGCATCCAAATGTGACCAGGGAAAGACCTCATCTTGATGACGCTCGCGATGAGCATACCAGGCCGGGTCTATGCTGCATGCTTCGAAAGAACGACTCCAGAGTCGATGATCGAAGCACTCGTCCCAGCCGTCGAATCTCGCGCCGCTCCTGTATGCGTGTTCGATTACGTCGGCTAGTCGGCGATCACCTCGCGCGAACACCGCCTCCAAAATGGAACGTTCGACATTGTGCATGCGAACTTTGACTGGCGCTTTGATGCTGCGCGAGAGTGATTGGAGCGTTTTGCGAACTTCGTGGAAATAGGCTGCTCTTGGTTGAGCCGTCCATTGGAAAGGGGTGAAGGGTTTGGGTACAAGCCAGCCGACGGAAGCATTTACAGCGGCGGGGCTTTTACCGAGTTCGCGGCGGACGTCGCTTACCTGCTTGCTCAGCCGCACGATTCCCTCGATGTCCTCAGGGCGTTCACCGGGAAAGCCACACATGAAATAGAGCTTTACCGATCGCCATCCCGCCTCGAATGCCTGTCGCACACCGTCGAGCAGATTCCCGTCGGTAACCTTCTTGCGAATGGCCGCACGCATGTCATCGTTTGCTGCTTCCACCGCGATGGTCAAACCGCTTTTCCGTACGGCGTTGGCCATCCAGGGGATGTTCTGGAGCATTTTGTCCACACGTAGCGACGGGAACGAGATGTTAACTTTGCGAGAAGCAAAGTGCTCGTTGACACGCGGCGCGAGTTCGCCCAGGTAGGGATAGTCGGCTGTCGAAAGCGATAGAAGGCCAAGTTCGTTCATACCCGTCGCTTGGTGCATCTTTTCCGCTATATCCAAAATGCGGTCAGGA
>JANQHN010000235.1 GCA_028282665.1 Phycisphaerae bacterium
GGTCAACTGCCCCTTTCGCACGACTTTGAAGCAACCAGGCTTTTCACCTGACTCGCGATGTCGCCCCCGCCAAACACGAACGTCGCCTCCACACCCGCCAAGATATCAGCGAGCTGTTCCAGCTCTTTGATCCTGGCGAGGGTCGGGTTGTCCGCGAGCAGACGGGCAGTGTTCGCTTGGCTTCGGGCAGCAGCGGTCTCTTCGCGGCGACGGATCAAGTTGGCTTGCGCTCGCTTCTCCGCCTCGATGACCTGGTTCAAGATCATCTTCATATCACCCGGCAGGATAATGTCGCGCAAACCGACGTCGGAAACTTCAACACCGAACACACTCGCCCGCTTCCGCAACGCGGCTTTCAAATCGCTTGACATCGCTTCCTTGTCAGCCAGCAATGCATCCAGCGATCGACCACCAACCGCGGCTCGCAGAGCAAGCTGCGCCTCGCGGTACAACGCCTGCGACGCGTTGCTCGACACAGTCGTCGCTTTGACGGCATTAATGATCGTGAACACCACAACCAGATTGATACGCAGCGTGACCTTGTCCTGCGTCATGATCTCCTGGCCGGCGACGTCGAGAACCTGCTCACGCTTATCCACAACCTCAACCTTGACCCGACCGGCGCCTTGCCAGTACACGAACCGCTCTCCGCTGATGCGCTTGATCAGCACACCGTCCTTGTAGACAAGAACTTCCTGGTGTGGCTCAGCATCGACCACCTTGAGGTACTTCTGCGCGGCAGACTGCGCGAGAATCACCTCACGTCTAACGTGTTGAAACTCGAACTCGTCGATCTCAAACGTCTCCACCGCGAGTTTCCCGCCAGAACGCCAGAACGCACAACGCCCAGGACCGATCATGCATAGGAATCGACCATCAAACCAGACAATGGCACGCTCATTGTCTTTTAGCGCGACAACAGCCAATTCATCGCCAGTCTTTTCGTCGTCCATAATCTGATCGATCTGATGGTGCGCCAGCACACGTGCGTAGGTGTCGACCCGATCAATCTTGTGGCGCCAGGGCGCCAGAGCGATTTCGGGGATGAAGCGGCGGCCAGGCTTCAACACGCCACGAAACTCGCCGCGCGTGAACCACAGGCCGCGCTCGTGCTTGCGAATAAAGATTCGACCAAACATACGCCTGACCTCCTTTCTCATTCAATCTTCCAAACAAACCTGTTAACTCGAGTGCCATGGGCTGTCGCGAAGCGGCAGGCCATGCAAAACGAAACTCACCCAACATTCGTCTCAACACCACTGCCACAAGCAATGGTACCCGTAAGCAAATTAGGCCCACCGGCGGCGCGCCGTATTCCGTTTCACCCCATCGTCGTGACGGAAACACGTTTGAGCAGCTCGCGACTGTCGCCCCGCTGCGCCGAAACGCCGAGCCATCATCCAAAAACGATTGCTCGACCGCATCAACACTGTTCGACCTACACCGCGATGCAGCGGTATCCACGCATTCGCAAGATCACTCCCATGGTTTCACTCACGAACTTCGAAAGCAGTTAGGTACGTAACCGCGTTCTTCCGTGCGTAAGCAACCGATGAACGGACCGACCACTCCGCCGGCAAGCCGTACAGGTGAAGAAGGCCCGCTACTGCGGGCAATCTCCAGTAGGCGATCAACCTCGCTCAGATCTGAACTGAGTGGTTGGTGGGTATGGAGGGACTCGAACCCTCGACTGCACAATCTAAATGTGCGCTCTAACCTTGTTGAGCTACATCCCCAACCCACAACGATGCGATCGATGCCGTAAACCGGAACGCGAAAGCGCGAAGTCGAAACGACCCACCATCGCGCCGCCCGGCGGACATCGCTTGGGCTTACCAACGTCAGACCCGGGGAGCATTCCCTGGCCCCAGGTGCGGCGGACTCGGTAGGAACTTCGACTCATCCAACCTAAAGCCCGCCCCATACGACACTCATCATTGATGAACGTCTCCAAACCAACAAAACCAGCGCATCGGATGAAACCAATCCCGTCATGCATTCTCTCCACAAGCCATCTCGACCTCCGCCACTGCCTCCGCAGGCGAAAGATCGTCACCGTACATCAGTCGCGCCATAGCGCGATAGTACCGGTCAGCGGTAACCAACGAAGCAAAATACAAGTCTTTAAATTGCTCACCCGTCACCTCGCCATCAGCGATGGGAATGCTTGATCGGAACCGGATCAGTCCTTCGCTCGTCTTCATCTCGAAGGCACCGATGATGAGTCCGTAGTTCGCTCGAGAAATCAAATCCGCCATTTCGAGACGAACATCCTCGGGTACAACAAGCGGTACGCGGATCGACACTGCGAGGCACCGCGGATCGCCAATCAAACCGATCGTCACACCGAACACGCCCTGCTCACCAACGAAGCCCGTATCGATCAGCGGATCGTCAGCGCGAACGCCATACGCCGCGTCGTTAGCATCGAGCACATTCGCGACCATTTCCATGATGCTATTCTCGATATCCATGGCTGAATCCTCCGACTGTTCGAGTTCCGCATGCATCGAATCCGAAGCGGTGGCCTTGCTTGGTGCATGCGCTTTCATCACCACCTTCGCAAGAGCGTTTGGTTCTTGCCGAACGACTGAAGGAGTTTTTCGAGGCCGACAAGAAAATGCGATGAACATCACGCGCACCCACTCGGCAACCTTGCTCAGGACGGCCCACAGCAAATACATACCTCCCACAACAATCGCCATTTCATAGGTTGTCATCGCTATCGCCTCCATCCAATCCAACAAACGTTCCCACGCGCGTACCTTCCCCACACGCCGTACGTAGGCGCAAAGCTTCTTTTGTAAGAGTTATGAGGCTCCCCTGATAGGCTTTAAGAGATCATGGTCGAACGACTTGGCGGGGAAACGTGCCTAATAAAAAACCCCGCGACCTCTAAGCCACGGGGTTGAGATACGCAGTTATAGAACGTAATCACCCTGTGGCTTCACCTCCTGCGATGACGCCGGAATCCAGCGCACCTAGCCCTTGGAAGAACCACGCCGGACACGAATATTCGTGCCGCATCAAGAGCATTGAGTTTTTACTTACTTCGCAAAGCCGCATGGTTCGCTCCATGCAAGAAAGAATTTGTTATTCAACACCGATGAGAGAATACTACATCACGATTGTGTCCTGTCAAGGACAAATAGTGGAACTAATAAACTTAACGAGCAACGGTTGCTTATCGATCGACGTCAATAGTAAGAGTCGAGTCCAATGAAAAACGACGCGACCGGGAAACGTCAGGCCGCGCCGCTTGAAGTCGATTATCCGTTAATCGATCACTTCAAAATTTCCTACGGACCGTCCGGAAGGTCACTGCGATCTTTGTCACGCTCTCGATCGATGTCGGGGTCCTGAATGC
Organism: Phycisphaerae bacterium; assembly: GCA_028282665.1. Classification (GTDB taxonomy): domain Bacteria; phylum Planctomycetota; class Phycisphaerae; order UBA1845; family UBA1845; genus JANQHN01. The sequence continues at coordinate 3,368 of JANQHN010000235.1, forward strand.
GGAAGCCCGATTTGTACAACTTGATTTCATATTCTTCCTTGAACTTAGCAATCTCCTCAATCTGATCAGCGATCTTCCGCATTTCGCGATCGAGGCGACTCACGGTCGCGCGACCTCGTGAACCCGTAGCCCGTCTTGGAGCACCGCGCCCACCTCGATTCGCCTCTTCCTCCTGCATCTGCTGACCTTCCCGTTGAAGTCGGAGAATCTCAGCGTCCGCAAGGTCGACCGCGAACTTGTACAAGCGTATCAACTCGCGGTCCGCATCGATTCCACCAAGCACGCCGGAGAGCATCAGCTCTTTTTCCAACCTCTTGACCTGTACACGGTTCCTCATGTACTCGCCAGGCTGGAGGCCTTTCTCATACAACCAGACTCTATCAGCGATCTTGCGGTAATCGCGAAGCAGATTCTGAGCCTTCGCAACATTCTTCTCCGCGATCTGAACGCCGGCCTCTGCAAACGTCGCGCGATCGTTCAGCGACTTTTCATTGAACTTGTTGTCGGGATGAGTCTTAAGCACCTCAATAAACGCGTTTGCAAACGCGACGATGTTTGTGTCTTTTCCACGAGCCGCTTTGCGAAACGCGGAGCGCGCTTCATCGAACTTCCCTTCACGCAGATGAGCGACAGCCTGTAAAATCGCGAGTTGCTCTCTTTTGAGTTCAGAGAACTTACGGTACTTCTTTGAACCGGTAAGTTGTTTTAGGCTCGTCCATGCGGTATCGAATTTGTTCTGTTCGAGGTCACGAGCGATGCGGCGGATATCGCGATCACCCGGAGCCATCAAGGCCATCAGGTTGATACCACGAACATCGGACACGCCTTCATACGCATCTTCAATGACACCATCTTGCACGGGCGCAAGGCTCAGCTTGATGGGCATACCGGTCGACGCGACCACGGCGCTAAACGGCTCATCGACAAAATTGCCCGTCATGCGGCGACCGTCCTGCAGCGTAACGACCTGGCTTCCCTCGTCCTCGAGCGTAGTAATACGCTGGATATCTTCGAGTGGGAAAGAGAGTTCACCGGCCACGCCCGCGAATTTAACCTTGGCATCGGCTTCGGAAAGCGTCAAATTGGCCGAGTCCGTATCGAACACAACCACGTCGCCACGCACGGGTTGAATGCTACGCCCCTTCGTGCGAAACCCAACGACCTTCACGTCATCAAACCCTACCTCAACGGCACTGCCTCCTTTCGGACGGAAATTGAACGTCGAACCAACCTCGTCCGCCTTCAACAGATTCCCGCCTTCGAGGAACAGCTTTGCGCCATCTACATCGTTCATAACGTATGCGATTGCGTCAGTGGGCACTTCAACCTCACCGAGTGGAGACAACCAGTCGATAGTGTCTGTAGTGATCTGCCCATAGATTCGATCGCCATTCGGGTAGACTACGACGTCCTGATCATCAAGGCGGGGATACTCGGGAACTTCAATACGACCATCCTCATTCGCGAGGGCACGCATGAATGGAGTAGGGTCACTACCGGGAGGCATCTTTCCCATTTCGTAAGCGTACTGAATGAATCGATTGGTAAGTGTCGCGGGAACGAGACCGGCTCCATCCGCACCACCTGCATCATCACGTCCCTCGGGAGAAGCCATGATCGTCAAAGTGCCGATCACAAAACCTTCCGCCGAAACGCAAGGACCACCGCTGTTACCCGGGCGGGCCAAGGAGTCGACGTAGATCAATTGAATGCGACCGCCGGGAGTCCGTGGGATGCCGAGCACCTTTCCCGTGGTGATGCTGACTTCGGGGTGCTCACCCTGAACGGTGGCTCGATTGTCGCCGCCGGGAAAACCCAAAGTCCATACTGGCATTCCCTCACGCATACGCGATTCCGGAAGCAACGGCATGAAGTCTGGCGTTTGCAGTTTCTCGTCCTCCTCAGGCGTGCCGACGTAGGCTTGCATGATCGCCTGATCCGCCCATTCGTTCTGGTAAACCCGCATCGCTTCGTAGGTTTCTTCCTCTTCGGTGCCTGAATTTACGACGCAAGTCCATACCAGCCGACCAGCTCTATAGTGGAACTGCTGCTTATCGGCCTGGCTCCTGCGATGCATCGGGTCGATAACGTGATTGTTTGTAATGAAAAGACCCGTACGGTTAATGAAATAGCCAGAGCCTGAACCGAGAGGCTTATCGCCTTTTGTGTTCTGAGTCATCGCTGTGAACACCATGACGGTAGCCCGCTTGAGGCTTTCTTTGGTTTCCTCCTTCATTTCCGCCGCTTGACTGGGCATCGCCAAGGAAGCGACAGCCACAGCACACAAGCACGCTAGAATCGCACCTCGCGCAAATTGGCGTCTTCGGTGGTTTGATTGAGCTACACTTTGCATATTGAATACCTCGAATCTACTCTAAGATTTGTCGTAAGTAAGCTTGCCAGCAACCTTTGCGTCAAACTAGGAAAGCCCGGATTCACCTTTCCACAAGGCAAAAATCATGGTACTGTTGCCACCTAAGCGGTGTCAATAACGATGGGATCCCGCAGCCTGGCGGTGACCCTCCCCGCAAAATTTGACGCTTCAGCAAGAATCTGGTTCCACGTTTTGTTGCCCGTTTTCACTCTTTCTGGATTCCGTAACCAAAACGGAAAACACCGTCACGAGGATCATCAACATATGCCCGAACAAAATACTCCATGGCGTAGTGCCGCCGAGGAAACGTGGCGCGTTTTTCGTATCATGTCGGAATTTGTCGAAGGGTTCGACACGATGTCCCGCGTACCGCCTTCCGTCTCGATATTTGGATCCGCACGATCGCGCCCTAAGGACGAGTATTATCAACAAGCAGAAGAACTAGCTGGATTGCTCGTACAGCGTGGCTTTGGAATAATCACTGGCGGTGGGCCGGGCATCATGGAAGCAGCCAACAAAGGCGCATTAGATGCGAACGGCGTAAGCATTGGACTGAACATCTACCTCCCTCAGGAACAGACCGCTAACCCTTACCAAAACGTTTCTCTCGATTTTCGCTATTTCTTCTGCCGCAAAGTGATGTTTGTGAAGTATGCGATCGCCTTCGTTTGCTTTCCTGGTGGATTCGGAACGATGGACGAATTCTTCGAATCCATGACCCTCATCCAGACCCAAAAAACGGAACGTTTCCCCGTTGTACTGATTGGCAATGACTTTTGGGGACCTTTGGTTGAGTGGATCAAAAAATACCAACTTGACAAGAACGGCTTCATTTCGCCCGAAGACATGGATCTCTTCTACGTCACCGACGACCTGGAACACGCCGCCGACCACATTAAAGAAGCCCACAAGGAATACGAACAGGCGATTACTAACGACACAGACTTCACCGCGGAAGGCACGTATACCGGCGTCGAGCCCCAGAAGACGAAAAAAACGCCGCATTCTTACGATGACTTGCGACGTTAAATAGGGCATGGACTTTGTCTTACGCAAAACGTCCTTACAGCGAATGTACACGCCCACCGTCAACCGGCAGATTGATACCGGTGATGTAACTCGCCGCCGGTGACGCCAAAAATGTCACCGCTGCCGCGATCTCCTCAGGTTGACCAAACCGCTGAGCAGGCACCATCGACTCCCATTCCTTTGCCAGCACGTCGGCACTTACGCCTGCTTCTTTTGCACGCAAATCGATTAATAAGCGAAGCCGTTCCGTATCCGTGTACCCCGGCAAAACGTTGTTGACCGTCACGCCATCACCCGCAACCTCCCGGGAAAGTGTCTTAGCCCAACTCGCCACCGCCCACCTCGTCGTGTTGGAAACACCCAGCCCAAGGATCGGCTCCTTCACGGAGATCGAGATAATATTGATGATCCGCCCAAAACCAGCCTCTTTCATCCCCGGTAAAACCGTCTGCGTGAGCCGCTGATTGCACACGATGTGCATTTCGATCGCGTCGCGAAAAGCCTGCGGCTCGGCACTTAATACCGCGCCTGGCGCGGGGCCGCCGGTGTTGTTGACTAAAATATGGTACGGGTTGTTGCGCTCTATTCGTTGTGCGACTGGCTGCACAACACTTTCGACGTTCTTATAATCGGACACAAAAAAATCGTGCGATTGCCCGTCCCTGCACGGCAATACCCCACGAACTGATTCGAGCAAATCCCCGCTTCTGGCAGTCAGCGTCACCGACGCGCCAAACTCCGCCAGCGCAACCGCGCACGCCTTACCAATCCCTTGCGAACTGCCGCCAACCAGTGCCCGTTTGCCTTCCAAGTTTAGATCCATCACGCATATCTCCCGAGTCATCAATCAATCAACCAGCGAGTCGCGCTCCATACGATAACACACGTCTCAAAGCACGTCATGAATCAAAACAACTAAGCGCATCCCGCCTAATGCGTCAAGTTCGCCACCGACAAACGGCCGGCAAAAAGAGACATCAAAGTGATCAATAGCCGTTTTCGATGAAGGGTGGGATTCCTTGTCCCCGCCGGCGGAGGTGTTAAGCCGGCGGAATCTGATTCGCATCCATGCGGGCTGACTGAGGATTACTCAGCCGGCTCGATCACCGACTGCATGCTTCCCTGACAGCGCGTAATACGCCAGTCCCGTCCGAAAGCATGCACCTGATCACGCTTAAACTCCGCTCGCTCCTTCGTGGTCGTGTCGATTATGACTCGTCCTTTACTATCCAACTCGCACGCCAATTTGTAAGCGTGCTCGGTGGTGTAACCGAAAAGCTTGCGAAGCATGTCGATCAAGTAGTCATACGTGTGATCATCGTCGTCCAAAAGCACCACATTATAAAACGGCTGGCGCTTCGGTCGACAAACTTCCTTCGTCTCCCGCTGCACGGCTCGCTTCTTAGCGATACTCGTTTCAATCGATTCAGCCAGAGTTGTCGTCATGGGGAACTGTTCTGCGATCTTGAGAACTCGTGTTACCCGATCCCTGAACGTTGAATCGGCCATCTCCTGTCGGCTTCATTATCCAACATTTTAAGGTTGTAATGCAAGAGCGCTTGGAACGTAAAAGTCTTTTATGGCTCCTCGAAACAAAAATGGAACACGTCTCGTTTCGACAACGCACAGCATCAGACAAACAGCGAAACAACAACCAAAGCCTAATAGCTTCGTCATGCAAAATCGCTCTTACGTTCGGCACAATCAGGAGTAAGGGGATGTTCGTCTCGCAATGGCCAAGCTCTCCAAACACCTTAGACGCAAAAGCAAACTAATGGCTCGATTACAAAAAGAGCGCAAAAATCACAACGACTGAGGCATTTACCTCAATTTGGCTTTGCGTACTGCCTACGGTTCATCCTCACGCTAATTCGCTACAGTCGAAAGAAATTTGCACCGTTCGCCCACGCCTTGTGATATACAGTCGACAGTATTGTTATCGGCCTAATGAGACCGGTTCGATCACATCGCCGTGAAACGTGAGAGCGGTTGCGCTGGTGATCTTCACGCTGACAAGCTGCCCGACAAGTTCTTCGCGGCCTTCAAATACGACAATCCGATCGTGGCGTGTTCGCCCCACCAATTGGCTTTCATTGCGCCACCCAACCTGCACCCTAGGCGACTCCTCCGCCTCACGTGCCTTCGCTGCGGCTTTGCTGGGGCCTTCCACCAAAACTTCGAACACTTCACTAACGAATGACTGATTGTTGGCAAGCGAAATGCGCTCTTGAAGATCGAGCAACTCAACGTTGCGCCGACGTTTCACCTTATCCGGCACGTCGTTGTCCTTGCCTTTGAATGAAGCGGTGCCCGGTCGCGGCGAATATTTGAAGACAAAAATATTCTTGAACTGGCAGCGTTCAATCAACTCTTTCGTCGCTTCGTGGTCGTCTTCCGTCTCACCACAGAAGCCAACGATAAAATCGCTTGCCAGTGTAATCCCCGGCACGATCTCTCTCGCTTTACCAATAAGTTCCTCATATTCGCCCACCGTGTACTGACGATTCATAAGCTTGAGTATTCGATCACTGCCACTTTGCACAGGGATGTGGAGGTATTCGCACACTGTCGGCAGATCCCGCATGGCTTCAAAGATCTCGATATCGAAATCGCCAGGAAAACTGGTCACAAATCGAAGCCGCTCGATACCCGGAATTTCATCGATGCGAGAAAGCAATTCCGCAAACTTGATCGGCAAGCCGCTTTCCTGATGAATGTAACTGTTCACCGTTTGACCAACGAGAGTGATTTCCTTCGTGCCCCTATCGGCGAGCATCTTCGCTTCTTCCACAATGATCGAAGCGGGCCTGCTCCGTTCCAAGCCACGCGTAAAGGGCACAATGCAATAGGTGCAGAACTTGTCGCAGCCGCGTTGAACACGGATGTACGCCTGCAAAGAATTCTGGCCTGGATCAGGTTCGCGCGACAAATCGAGCGCCTCGACCGAATCGTAATCCAGCGCACGCTCCAACGGTGTGGTCTTGCGTTTGAAATCCTGGGACAAAGCAACCGCCCGGGATCGTGTCTCCTCAATCTCGCCGATCATCGCTGGAATCTTGTTCAACTCATTCGGCCCGCAAATCAATTCAACATGCGGCATCTTCTCGATGAGCGACTCCGGATCCCTCTCCGCCATGCACCCCATCACCCCGATGATCATGTCTGGGTTCATCAATTTTGGCTTAGTCAGCGACCCGAGGCGGGACAGCACCTTCTGCTCCGCGTGGTCGCGCACGCTACACGTATTCAAAAGCACCAGATCCGCTCGCGTCATATCGGACTCAAGCTCGTACCCGATGCGGCGTAGCTGCCCCATGACCAGTTCGCTGTCGAGCACGTTCATCTGACAGCCCATTGTTTCGAGATATACCTTCTTGCGTGCCATCGCCGGTCGTTGATTCCTCTCTGTCAGCGGCAAGTCACTCATTGTATGCGCAAAGCGTGAGAATCAATACCACGCCATGGATTAAGCCATCGGAAATCCCATTGCAAAGCCCCGACTTGACGTCCACGCCACCGTTGCCCACATTGCCCCACATGATCGATCATGTACCAACCAAATATCGAGCTTCAACGGCAACAATTGACAAGAAGCCGAACCCGCAACGCGAGGACATTTTCGCCTTCATCCTCATCTCGCTCGGTGTCGCGCTGCGGCTGTACTTGGCAGTCACACTTCCGGTCGGTTACGATGAAGTTTTTGTCATGGGAGTCGGAATCGATGAAATGGCAGACTCCACGCAGGCCGCCCTGGT
>JANQHN010000241.1 GCA_028282665.1 Phycisphaerae bacterium
AACGAACAGACGGGCAATCGTCCTTGGATCGGCAGTGTTGAGCGTGTTGCTGTATACGACCGACCCTTTACACCTGCCGACGTCGTGCAAGCTTACAAGTCGGATGGACTGGGCTCAAATTTTAATGGGGTCGCAGCATTATTCGAGTTCACTGAAGGTGAAGGAAGCCTAATCCATGACACAAGCGGCGATCAGCCGGGCACCAACCTCGAACTTCCCACATTTTATTATAACGAAGGAACGCAAGATTTTCTTGGCTTAATGCCGAGAGATGTGACGGATGTTATACATAGTTTTTTGATATTTTTCCCTTTTGGGTTCTTGCTATTTTCGAACCTATCTGAAGTGTTTGATGGTGCAAATCTCCAGTCGGTTGTGATTGCATTTCTGGCTACCGTCTTGTTTTCTCTGTCCGCTGAGTCGCTGCAGTATTACGTCGAGGCAAGGACGTCCTCCCTATTTGACCTCGCAAGCTGCATAGCGGGTGGCGTTAGCGGAAGCCTCGCAGCAATCGCCTTTAAACGGTTTCGTCAGGTTTCGTAGACAGCGCGAGCTGACCGTAAATGGCGGAGGGATTACTTCGGCACCGGGTCAACAGGGATGGTTTACGCAAATCGCCCGTTCAGCATCCGTACGCGTCGGTGTTTTGTTGAGCAATCCGTGCTAACTTCAGCTTCCGTCGGACCCCGGATAGTACGAAAGTAGGCGGTCCGGGGTTAGAAGTGGATCGTCCACCGAAAACGCGGTCGACGTTTCCAGTGGCAACTGCTCATCCATGTACGCAACGACCCGCAGCGTATCCTTCTCGATGCGGACAAGCAGGCCGTCCAAACTGGATAGGAACGCGCGAACCTCGGTCATGGCATGATGTAACCTATCCGCTTCAATGCTCTCTTCGACACGTCCGAGGACAAAGAACAAATCGTTGTCCACTGCATCTTCCGTGTTGTGCCACTTGTGACGCACGTGGAGATCGCGGCAGAACCTCCACCGAAGATCGTCTATCGAATTGGGAAATGCGTCGCCTTGAACCGGCCAGCCCATCGCGACAGCGATCTTGCCTTGGATTGAGAATGAGCGAAGGTATGGATGAGTGCCTCGGCTCTGGAAAGCGTAGTCGGCGCAATGGTGGAATCCTCCAATCCTTACATCGATGGAGGGAAATTGCTTCGTTAGGAATCCCAAGAGCGCCTTTGGGTCGACCTGTTCCCCAGAGTTTATATTCAGCAGTCTGCCAGATTGCTGGTGGCCTTCCAGACCGATGATCGTCCCATGGACTTGCTCAAGCCGATAGGAGCGGTAGCTCGAAGCCAGTCTAAATGACAGAAGCTCCTGGCAGTTAAGGATCAATGCCGCGAGGCCATCAGGCTTTTCGCCATAATGGGTAACGAGGGTCAACTGCATTTCTTGAGGTATCTCAAGCCTAGCCTTTCAGGTTAGCAAGATCGTGCGTGGGTTTGGATTCCGATTCTAAGAATGGCATGGCCCGATCCCGAACTCCTCGCGAACCTTTTTGCTCTGCCAAGTGCTTGTTCTTCTTCAGCGTTGGACATCTTTCGAGCTATCGTAGACAAAGTACCTCCGAACCGACTGTGAATCCTAACTTGGTCCAGCGACTGGATCACGGCTTTACTTCGGCTTCGGGGCGACAGTGACGGTATGTGCCATGCCTCACCTTGGTTCGCGGCCGAGGGTCAAGCTGAGACAATCCGACAAAGAGCCGCGTTCGGAAATCGCCTTCGGCAAGGCGCAGGAAAGCCATCGGAATCTCGTCTATTCTCCAAAGCGCACCGCAAGCCATAAACGCAACTGAGTTAGCGTCCAGAAGGTCACCGAACGTTGCACCGAAACACATTCGGTATCACCAACCCTGTATCGCGCCAGTCAACGACCACCCGAACTGAGCAATCAATTTCTCACACAAATCCAGAAACGCATGAATTGTGATTAGTCAAGAGGGGGTATTCATTTGACATAGTTAACGAAATTGAGCAGCCGGGCAGGGGGTATGTTTGCCGCAGATTGGGGGTCAATTCCTATGGTCAATTTACTGCCACAGCTAAGACGACGACGCTGGCGCGTCGGCGTCACAATCCTACTGTTTACATGCTGTTTGCAGTGAATTCGGGCAAAATGTAACAGCGTCGAACTGCATTTTCGGTGGGGGCGGTGAGGATGATATTGGCACCGAGACCAAGCCCATATACGCGTATGCTAATTCCGTGTTGGGTACGGCCAAAGCCCTGAACTATATCCACGGCGGTCGCAACGCAAACACCATACACGCCGTTGCGGAAATCGCGCAAGACTCTGCACCCGATTCATGCGTTGCAATGAACGAGATTTTCGGCGGCGGTGGCGATGACCACATCACTGTCCTGGCCGATGGTGACTCCGATGGCCTAGGGTCTGTCGACATTCATTTTGGGGCGAGGAACGATGCGACGAGGTGGATGGCGGCGCCGACACGTTCGCTTATGATATCTCTCTCAATGCAGGCATGGATCAGATCACGGACTTCGATTCGAGCGAAGACCGGTTGAACTTTATCGATCTTTTCGATGTGGTTTTTTGACGAGGGTGCGCCAGGATTGGTTGATGATATTGACCTCGTTGTGACACTGAC
>JANQHN010000296.1 GCA_028282665.1 Phycisphaerae bacterium
CAACGCATCGATCTTTCCTGGCGGTGGTGTCGATACCCTCGAGAATTTCGATCCATCACTCTGGGGCAAGATGCTGCGTTTGAATCTACTCGCTCCTACCGCCCTATGTCATTATGCTGAAGAACCACTGCTTGAAAGCCCAGATGGACTGATCGTCAACCTCTGCGACGCTTCCGTGGACCGTCCCTGGACTGGACATCTTGGTTACAGCGTTTCCAAGGCAGGCCTCGTTTGTTTGACAAAAGCACTCGCCCGTGGACTTGCTCCGAAGATTCGAGTGAATGGTGTCGCACCGGGCATCGCCGAATTCCCCGAGGATTACTCCGAGGTCACCCGCCAAAAACTGATCCAGCAAGTGCCACTCAAACGCGCGGGCTCTGCCGAAGACATGGCTTCGGCAGTTCGCTTCCTAGCCTGCGAGGGTCGTTATATCACCGGACAGATCATTTACATAGATGGCGGACGGTCGATCAATTGAATCCCCAAGCACCGCCAACGGTTCTCCTCGATTTGATTATCGAGCATTAAAGAAGCTGGCCAACGATTCGGTCATTATCGCACTCCTTTTATGCGTGAACGTATAATCGGTCACGCAATCTTCCAGTATACTGCCCGTAAAGCGTTTTGAACGAAGAGGTTGCATGCCAATGGTGGATTGCGGTAGAATTCTGATCTCGCCCCTCCTCATGCTGGAGCATGGCAGTTGCACCGGCAGGGGCTCTGCGAATTTAGCGTCCAGCGGTTGGCGAATGTGCACAACACTGGGCGCACCCGCTACGCATTGACCACAGCTGGAGGATGCAGCGATCGTGTCCGAGAACCCCACGACTAACGCGGACACTCAGGCTCCAACCGCCCCGGCTGTCGCTCCACCGCCGCCCAAGATAGACCGCTATTTCCATGCCATGATAAGGCATGGGGCCTCGGATTTGCACATGAAAGCGGATGTCCCCGCAAAATTCCGCCTCGGCGGCGCGATTCGCAGCATGGAAACTCGGTTGATGTCCAGCATCGACATAGAAGTGCTCGCGTTTGAGATCATGACCGAACAACAAAGGCAAGCTTACCACCGGATCGGTTCGGTCGACTTTGCCTACCAATTGGGAAAATCGGATCGTTTCCGCATTAACCTTTTCAGGCAGCGTGGTTTTACTTCACTCGCCGCAAGGCGTGTCCCAAAGAGCATCAAGAGCATCAAGGAACTGAATCTTCCCCCAGCTATTGGGGAGCTGGCCAGTTTGGAGCAAGGATTGGTTCTGTTGGCGGGGATCACGGGAAGCGGTAAGAGCACGACAATCGCTGCGATCCTTGAGCAAATCAACCATACCCGGGCCTGCCACTTGATTACCTTAGAAGACCCGATCGAATTCCTCTTCGAGGACAAGCGGGCCTTCGTGAATCAGCGGGAAATCGGCATTGACGTTCCGGACTTCCATACCGCATTGAAATACCTCATGCGTGAGGATCCGGATGTTATCCTAATTGGCGAAATGCGTGATCAAGAAACGTTCAGCGCCGCGATGGCAGCTGCGGAGACCGGCCATTTGGTTTTCGGAACCATCCACGCATCTAGTGCGGCTGGTACATTGACACGAATCCTGGAATTATTCCCTGAAGGGGCTCGCTCAATGGTGCGAACCTCGTTATCGTTTAATCTTCAGGCGGTGGTCTGCATGAAATTGCTGCCCGGGGTAAACCCGCGTATTCCCCGGGTACCATGTTGCGAGATCATGGTGTGCAATGGGACCATCCGAAAACTGATCGCCGATGCCCGGGATAGCCAAATTCCCACGGTGATCAAAAACGCCGCGAACGAGGGGATGATCGATTTTACGGAGTCGCTCAGGCGGCTGGTTGACCGGGAGCTTATCTCTGCTAAAACCGCATATGCGGTCGCTCCGAATCCGGATGAATTGAAGATGCGACTGAAAGGTATTTCCGTCTCTGGCGGCGGCATCATCGGGTGACCGCGCCCGCAACCTAAAGCTGCCAAGACATTCCTCGTGCTGATGAGTTGCCCATGGACACTTACCAGAGTTTTGATCTGTTGGCGCAGGCCATCGACCGATTCAGCTACTTCAACCCTTGGAAGATTCTTCCAGTGGTGGTGCTCACGTTTTTGTGGGCCAAAACGCTGGAGTGGGTCGACAAAGATACGGACGTCGTCAAGACCAAACGAGAACAATGGAACGTGATCGTGGTCTCAGGCGGACTGGTCGCGTATATGCTCTTGTTCCTTCCCCAATGGAAGGGAGCGTTGTACTTCGCGGGCCTTGGGGCTTGGACTGTCGTCGCCTTCGGTTCGGTGGTGTGGTACATCATTCACCGGAACGGGCGCGTGGTGCCCACTGCCAAGGTACTTACACCGGGACACCTTCAAAGAGTGATTAGTGGTCAAAGTTCGAGCGGCAAGGCAATCAAAGACAAAGGACAGCGCATTCGCGTCTTCGATCAAAAAAAGGAATACATCGAACGCCCCGAAGACCCCGAGACCGTCTACGAATACGATACTGCTCAGGATTTCCTCTTCGACGTCCTGTGGCGTCGCGCGACAGAGGTGGATGTCCTCGCGGGCAAAGAATCTTACCGCGTCGTCTACAAGATAGACGGTGTAGCCACGGAGCGCGACACCTTGCCGGTAGAAGATGGTGAACGGATCTTTAGGTTTCTAAAACGCTCAGCGGGACTGAACATCGAGGAAATCCGCAGGCCTCAAACGGGTAAAATTCGTTTCGCAACTTTGTCGGAAGAGCCTGAAGGCGATACTGAAGTGACCACTTCGGGAACGACCGCGGGTGAGCGATTGCACTTACACGTCGGAGCTGGAAAGCAGCTCATGCGCATCCACGAATTGGGTATCGCCGAAGTTCGTCTCGAAGCCCTTCGCGAATTGCTTAATCGCCCAACAGGGCTGATGATCGTCAGTGCCCCGCCTCAACACGGATTGACGACAACACAATACGCCATTCTTCGAGCCCACGACGCTTACATCCAAAATATCCACACGCTCGAAAAGAAGAGAATGATCGAGCTGGATAACATTACTCAGCAAATTTTCGATCCTTCGAATGCTGAGGTCACCTACGCACGCATGTTGCAATCGGTGCTCCGTCGTGAACCTGATATTGTCATGGCGAGCAATTGCGAAGAGCGAGAGGTCGCCCAGATCGCTGCCCGAGCAGGCGCGGATGATCGCAAAATTTATCTGGGCATGAACGCACAGGATTGCTTCGATGCGACGGACAAATACCTCAAACTGGTGGACGACAACCACCTTGCAGCTGGCGCGCTTATCGCCGTATTGAACCAGCGATTGCTTCGAATCCTTTGCGAAGAGTGCCGGGAAGCATTCAAGCCCGATACCGCTACGCTCAAAAAGTTGAACCTGCCGGGTGACAAGATCGACATGTTTTACAGGCCTCCCACCGAGCCACTGGTGGACAAGAAAGGCAACCCGATCATCTGTGAAAGTTGTCAGGGAACGGGTTATGTCGGTCGGGTTGGTTGCTTTGAACTTATGGTCATCGATGACGCGACCCGCACACTGATTGCGGAGGGAGCGACCATCAATCGCATCAAGAGCCAAGTGCGAAAAAACAAAATGTACTACCTGCAGGAAGAATCGCTCTTGAAAGTCATTGACGGTACCACAAGCATGAATGAAGTTCTTCGCGCACTAAAGAGTGGCGGAAAGTAAAACACAGGAGACGGTGAAATGCTCTTTCTGGTTTTGATATTCGCCCTTCTTGTGGCGCTCATCCTGTATCAATCGCTACACGGGCTCTTCAGTTCACTGCTTATGCTGGTGCTCACGCTTTCGTGCACGGCGTTTGCGTTCGGCATGCATGAATGGGTCGCGTACAATTGGATCAGTAAATGGCGACCGCAGTACGCTTATGCGATCTCCCTGGCGGCCTGCTTCGGCGTACCGCTGATCGTTTTGCGGCTGCTTTTTGATCGGTTTATTCGCCGAGCACCACTTCTACCCGCAATCGTGGACCGCGTAGGTGGCGGTATCTGCGCAGTGATCACAGCGTTTACACTTAGCGGCGTTTTGGCCATTGCCCTTCAGATGATCCCCTTTGAGTACGGTCTCTTCGGTTTCTCCCGAATTCCGCCAGTTATCGAGGAAGACTCGGACAATATCACTTTGAAGATCACACCGCCTAAGCTGGATCGCAAACAGCAGGAGTTATGGTTATCGCCTGACCGATTCGCGGTCGGCATGGCCAGCCTCCTCTCCGACGGCATCTTTAGTGGCGAGCGGAGTTTCGTTGCCGACAACCCCGACTATGTCTCTGTGGTGGGATGGGTAAACAGCACGCGAGAAGACGTTGCTCGCTTCTCCCAGAAAAACGGTATCCGAGTCATCGAGAGTGGAACAGTCAGTGAAATCTACGAGTACAAGAAACCGCTAAGTCGACGAGGGGGGCAAACTTCTGCGGAGTGGACGCCGATCCAGCCGAAAGCGCAGCATCGCTTTGTCGTGGTCCGCGTCGGATTCGATCGCGACGCGGTCAAGGATCAGTGGCAACGCGTTACGTTCACTCTGCGTCAATTCCGCGTTGTCGGCCAGAGGAAACACCGTAGCGACAAAGAACAGTATCACGCCATCGCACTGAACAGCGGCGACGAACAATTCCCCGAAAGGCACGTCGCTTATCGTACGACACGACATGGCGCCTGGCCCATTGTGGATGACGTATTGTGGCCGAAATCCGAATTCGACAATGGCAATATAGAGATCGTTTTCGAACTCCCCGAAGACTTTCAGCCGGAATACATTGCATTCCGCCACGGTGCTTATGCGCCGTTCCGTTTTACTGAGGAAGAGGACAAAAGTAATTCTCGCCCTCGATCTTCGTCAAGATCTTCCACATCTGCCACCGAAACGGCATCCACGGCGCCGTCGACAGCAGTCGGTCAGCCTGCATCTAATTCGGGGCGTGGGGGGCGGGTTCGCGCATTCACCACGTTGAGCGGTACTTCCTTTTTCGGCGAGGACATGCCCATGGTTCTAAAGGACTACGAGGCATTACGTAACGCTGAAGTCAACCGGGACGCGCTGGCTAATGGTCATCTGGTAGGTATGGTTGATGATCAGGACAAAGGCACAAAAGCGGCGGTTCGCAAGTTTGAGGTTCCCTCTGATAAACGCCTCCTCCAGCTCAACATCACGCACCTCGAAGCAAAGAGCCTTTTGGGGCGAGCAGTTACCAAGGCCGTGACCACTGTGCAAAACTACTCCGTATTGGCGGACAACGGCACGCGCTATCAAGTCGTCGGCAAGTACGCCACCGCTATGGTCAACGGTAAACAAGTAATCGAAGTCCAGTATTTCAAGAACCAGGCGGGTTCGATCGGCGGCATAACGCAATTCAGCAAAATTAAAGATCGCCACCTCAGAAAAGACGCACAGATTTTCTTTCTGTTCCTGGTGGACCCGGGGGTGAAGGTAATCCAATTCTCAACCGGCGGGCGGGCCAATCGCGCAGATGATCTGGAGAGCGAAAACCTAGTCGCTCCAGAGTAATTCCTTAATCTGAAAGATTTCTCTATAAAAACCGATCCGGCGTTTCGGGGGCACCGGTTTTGGCGGATAGGTAGGCCGCTTCCATCACGGCCAGCGTCAGGAGGTGGGATCGACCATCATTGCTCATGGTTAAGGCTCGATCCTTAGTTAGTTGCGCAAACCGCATGAGTTCTGCGCTGCGGTAATGTTGGGCATGTGTGGCTTCTGTCGGCCCTTCAGCATCCGCAGCGGGCGCCATCATTACGCCGTTGGGGCATACCGTTAACAGCGCTTTCGTACCCATCAACTCAAGCTGCCAATGATCCTTGGCCTGCTTCCGTGCCACCGTCAAGCTAGCCATACGTCTTTGTGGAAAACGCATCACAACCGAGGCGATATCTTCAGCACCCTTGGATCGAACATCATCCGGTTCCTGCGCATGGGTGGTTGAGGCACTCACCAGTGACGGGCTACCGAGAAGTTGAACGATCTGATCGAGTTGCTCATACCCTTGGTACAGCAACGCCCCATTAAAAACCTGTTTCGCGTCAACTTCGCGAGGGTTCACATCACTGGTCGACAGCACAATGCCTGTCGCAGCGTAGACATGTCCCGCCCAGTCGTTCAGATCGCCCAAAGATTCATAAAGGGAATTGAAAAGCCAAGGCCTGCTCACGATCAACGGACACTTCCGCTCGACAAATTGCTCCACAATCGTAGCCCCATCCTGACGGCTGGAAGCCAGAGGAGCAGCATGAATAATTGGAAGATCCCGATCTGCGGCCAGGGACAAATATTCGTTCGACACGAACGGTGGGAGCGCGACAACCAAACCGTCAAGCTCGATCTTGCCTGCCTCCACGATAATGGACCGAAAATCCTGATATTGTTCAACCTTTTCGGTGACCGTGATCGCGCGCAGATTCTCGGCACAGTCATCCGCAACCGCAACCAAATCGACCATCTCGACTTGTTCCATCGCCCGGGCAAACTCGCGTCCAATCGTGCCCAAGCCAAGCAATCCTAGTCTCGCTCGCCTCACCAGTCGTCCTCGACTCAACATCCAATGGAGAAAACCACGCACAAACCCGATCACAACTCGCCAAGCAGTTTAGCGGGGATGTGCATGCATTTGAAGCATGCCGAGAAAAGCGTTGTTCGTCTAGGTTGATAATTTAGACGAAAATACGGAGATTGTAGACGATCCATTCGATGAGCAAGATGGCTAACAAACCTAGCAAAAACCACCCCCAAATCGGCTTGTTCTCTTGAATCTGACCAGCTGAAGCTTCGACCACCTGCATGCCAATGGATAACGTATCCGCCGGTTTGACCTGACTTTCGATCTCATCGAACAAATTTACCGTAAAAATATTTTCGCCTTCAACAGCCGGGTCAATTTCATAAACACCCACGAGCCTCGTTCTGGCGTAATGCCCCGTCTGGTAACCCGAAAGATGAACCTCATCCCTGCCGCTGTTGGGACGAATCACCGTTACTTTGTCCGCGTCGGCAGGAAAGGAGACGAGCACCGGCTCACCGGGCGATACATTCTTTTCACCTGCGGTGATCACGTTCGACGAAAGGAACTGAATCGCGTTTTGCATGAAGACGACGAAGTCGACTTTGTAAGGCCAATCCGTGGTGGCGAAGGCGTTTCCGTTACTGTCGGTTTCCACCAGACTAAACGCGCTAATTATATACTGCGTCGCCTCACGCGTAAGGTAACTTAGTATCGGCTTTTCCTTCCCCTCAATAATACTGACCGCGTCTTTGGGGACTTCGAGTTCGCGCCAGCCGGCAACGTCAATCGCTTCCGTCGCGACATAACGCAAAACCGGATGCGTATCGTCCCAATTAAAAATGATGGGATCTTCCACCGGATTGCCCAGGTACACGTTCTCAATTTGCGGCACTGCCCCCCAGAAAAAGTAATTTCCTTGCGGCAGGCGGGAGGTCGAATGACTATCGAAAAAAACCACATCATATATGCTTCGTTCTCCGTCCACGAGATCTTCGAGAGGAGCACTTTCGTATTCAGCGGGCGTCAAACGATCGAACTCGTACGGCAACGCCATCATCGCAAAATCCAAAAAACCCTCGTAATCCCGAACTAACAACACGCGCACATCACGTGGCGGACGCACATAGACCCACGCTCGATTATCCGCAAGCAACGCATCAGAATGCTTCAAAGACACTTCCACCACACCGCCACCCGCGAACTGAAGCTCATCGAAAACAACCACCGCCACGCTACCAGGTGGCGGTTCCGAGCCGGCTACTCCCCCGTTCACAGGAACCCCTTCGCCCGCAGGTTCCAATACATATTCGCCACCAAAGAGCAATACCGTTTTAACGTCAACAGCTTCGCCCTCGACATACAACACCGCGTCGAAGGAAGCGGACTTTGGACCAAAGTTCCGCACGGTCATGGAAACGGACAGGAAGTCCGCCTGTTCATAATTACGCCGCGCGCTAACAGACAATATCCCGACATTGTCGGATCGGGTGCCGACGCGCTGTACTGAGATATTTCCCGCTTCGAATTTCTCTAACGTAACGTTATCCGAGTCTTTGATGCGACCATCGCTAAAGAGAAAAACGTCTGCCTGAGGCGCCGGGCTGGTGGGCGCAATATCCATGCCCGCGGTTTCCGTACCGATCGTGATGTTCTGCGCATACGCTTCCGCAAGCCTAACCGCTCCGCTGAGATTAGAAATACTTTGCGTTTGCTCGATGGAGTCAATCTTTTCTTTGATCGCGTCCTTGTTGGTATCGAACGATGAAACAACCGAAGGCGAATCCGCAAACGCAATCACCATCGATCGACTGTCTTTGGAGAGGTTATCAACGGCAAGCTTGGCCTGCTCTTTCGCCAATTCGAGGCGGGTCTTTCCGCCTTCTTCCTCGACGGCCATGGACGCGGAATGATCTATCAAAATGACGACGGTGCTACGATAATTCTCCGCCTGTTCGAGCATCGGCTTACCGAGTGCCATAGCAGCAAACAGCAAAATCAGCAATTGCAAAAGAAGGAGCAAGTTCGCCCGCAACCGCTGAAACGGCGAATTAACGTGGAGGTCTTCCACCGCGCGTTTCCAAAGCAACGTAGAAGGTACGGCGCGGACATCGCGTTTGAGCTTGAGAAAATAGAGCGCGACAAGCGGTGGAATCGTGGCTGCAGCGGCAATTCCTATGATCCAGGGTGCAAGGAAAGTCATCGCGGCACCCTCCCCACCAAACTGGCCGCAATATTGAACTGTGCTCTACAAAACCACCTCATCACTGGATCAACCCCCGACCCCGAAAATACGATAGAATGATTTTATCGAAAGGAACATCCGTACCGGTAAACATGTAGTTAATCCCTCGAGCCGTACAGAAATCGCGCAAGTTTGTGCAATACAGCTCAAGGTTTCGTTTGTAACGATTGATAAGCGCCCGCGTGACCGTGACATCCGCAAGATCTTCGTCTTCGATATCCTTCAATTGCAAATCGCCGACCAACGGCGGATCGATTTCTTCGGGCGATAGAAGCTGGATAGCATAAATGTCGTACTTTCGTCCAAGCAAATAACGAAGCCCATCTTCATAACCACCCTTTTCGATAAAATCACTAAGTAAAATCACAATACCCTGCTGCGGATGGCGAATGGCAAACTGTTTCGCTGCTGCGGTGAGATTGCTAGGGCCTGCGTAATTGACTCGAATAAGGAAGTCCATCAATTTGAACATCAAACGCCGCCCGCGCACACCAGTTAACTCGTATTGCAGGCCGTTAGAATATGCGTAAAGACTTACACGGTCGTAATTCACCAGCCCAATGTATGCGATCGCCGCCGCAACGCGACGTGCGTACAACGCCTTGCACGGCTCACCCCAGTCCATGCTCTTCGATGTGTCCAGCAACACGCTAATGTGCAGGTCTTCCTCTTCAAGAAAAAGCTTCAAAAAAAGCCGATCAAGCCTGGCGTAGATGTTCCAATCGAGAAATCGCAGGTCATCGCCGACGACGTAATTGCGATAGTCGGCAAACTCGGCGGATTCGCCGCGACGTTTACTGCGACGCTCACCGCGCATGCGGCCCGCGAAGATTTTGCGGCTGACCAACTCAAGTTGATCGAGCTTATGCATGAACTCCGGACTAAGCAGTTCGTTCGCTTTTTCCTGATCGATGACCGGCAATTCACTACCCCTCTACCACCGGGCTTAAGCCCTGATGCATAATTCCGTGTGTTTCCTAAGCCGCCGCCTCTGCCATTGTCGGCGTTTTGTCGAGAATTTCACGCAACACATCGTCCGTGCTGATACCCTCCGCTTCACCCTCAAAATTGAGCAATACGCGGTGTCGCATTGCGGGCAGAAAGACCTTTTGCACATCTTCGAAACTCACGTTGTACCGACCAGCCAGCATCGCCTGAAGCTTCGCGCCGAGCGTCAACGTTTGAGCGGCTCGCGGACTCACACCCCACCGTACGTAACGATTCACCGCATCCACCGCATAAGCTCCACCCGGATGCGATGCCATTGCGACGCGGACCGTGTAATCAAGTACGTGCGGCGCCATGACCAATCGCCTAACCAGATTTTGCGCCCCGATGATTTCCTTTCCCGTCATGACGCGCTGAATGTTCGGCTTATAACCCGTTGTCGTGCGATCAATGATGAGCTTCATTTCCTCCTTGCTGGAATAGTTCACCAGCACCTTGAACATGAAGCGATCCAGTTGGGCTTCGGGCAATGGATACGTTCCTTCCTGCTCGATGGGGTTTTGCGTTGCAAGAACAAAGAACGGCTCTTCCAGTACGTGCTTCACGCCGCCCGTTGTCACCGAATGTTCCTGCATCGCCTCGAGCAGCGCGGACTGCGTTTTGGGCGTCGCACGGTTGATTTCGTCGGCAAGCACAATCTGTGCAAAGAGTGGTCCTTTCTGGAATTCGAAACTTCGTCGTCCCGTCGCGGGATCCTCGTTGACGACCGTCGTACCGATGATGTCTGCAGGCATAAGATCGGGCGTAAACTGGATTCGCGAGAATTGCAAATCCACCGCCTGCGCCAGCGTGCGCACCAAGTAGGTCTTGCCCAGTCCCGGCACACCTTCGATCAGCACATTACCGCCGGTAAACAAACCGGTCAGGACCATATCAACGATGCCTTCGTGGCCGACGATTGCCTTGCCGATTTCATCGCGGACTTTCTTGTACTTGCCCGCGAACTCCTGAGTGGCCTTTTCGACGGCCGGATCGATTGACGAAGCCATGGGTCGTCACTCCTTGCGCGTGGTTACGCTTGATTCCGGATGAGACTTGCTATTCATCAAAAGCCTCAATCCTCCGATTGATCATCTATGTCCTTCTGCGCTCGCTTTTTAGCTCGCAACAGTCGAGAAGTCGCACTCTCCTCGCCTCCACTTTCTTTCGCGGACGCAGGTGGGCGCCGCTTCTCTTCATAGTCTTTCGCAGATTTCGCGCTTCCCAGCGCCTCGTGAATGTCGCCCGCGTCCTGCTTGGCTTCCTTGTCACCAACATCAAACCGCCGGCCTGAAACAGCACGATCGACGTTGCCGACCTCCTGGGCGATGCTCCGCAGGCCCTCCCCGCGCTGCTCCTCGATGTCTTCACGGGCTCGATCTTTTGCTCCCTTCAAGCTTTCCAATGACGCCTCGCTTCGCTCCCCCGTGCCGCTCATCGCGGTCACGCCGTGCGTCATGAAGGAGAAAGCCGGCCCGATGTACTGCCATCGAACCGCCCAACCGAGCAAGTGAACAATGCCCAACCAAAACAGCACAGTCCACGGGTCTGTGTAAATCACCCCGCAGCCAACCAAAACAACCGCCGCGAGCACAATCTCGAACACAATTGACAGCACAAGCCAATTGGCCAACCTTCGCACGCTCACATCCATCAAAAACAGTGGCAAGATCAACCATGCAAGCACCCAATCCCAAACCGGACTCCGCGCCTCGACAGGTGGTAGATCGTGGCTGTAGATATCGGGCGTTTGCGGCGAGTTCGGGTCGATCCAACGTCCGCCTGTGATCTCCGCGATGCGCCGAAGCATTGACTCGTTCGTACTCAAAACGCGATACTCGGGCGAAAAGGGAATAGTAAAACCCGTGCGAATTGTACCGCGACGCTGTTCTCCTTCGAACACGTGCAAATTCGCGAGGTACTGCCCTGACTTATCTACCTCCAACTCCGCTTCGTACATTCCAGGCCCTGTTTGCATCAGACGTATGGGAATCGATTCGTTGTCGGGGCCGATCACCTTCGTTCTGAATTGGAGAAAATTGAGGTAATTGGCATTTTTATCCAGAGCATCCACCACGATCCGGGCCTTGTTGCCCTCCAGATGGATCCGCGTATCGAAGTTGGCGGGTGTTTCCTGACGCAATGTCCAACGGACAATTTGTGCCCAAAGCCGCGCGAAGCGAGGCCAGCCGGTCCACTGGTTTCCCCAGTAAGACCAGTACCCACTGGTGAACGCCACCGCCTTCCCCAACTCCACTTGCCAATAGGCGAGCACCGGATCGTCGCCATCGTTTGTTTGCCGCACGATGGGAACTTGCGCGTAAGGACTGTCCTTAGAAGAGGTCAGAACCATTCCATTTAGCGGCGGAAGTCGAAGCTGAGTGTCGATCCCGGCAAGCAAATCGCTATAAGCAAGGACGATACGAGGTTCAAAGGCCTGTTCCACAATCAAAGGCCTGCGTACGACCTTCGATTCTTTCACGAAAATTTGCGGCAGCGCTTTGGGGTTTTGGGCAGCGTAGTACTTTCCACCCGTTGCATTGGCCACTTTTATCATATTGCTCGACATCACGTGCGAGCCCCATCCGATACCGATAGTGCTGACCGTAATTTTCGCCGCTTTAAGTTGCTGCAAGAGTTTCTGCGAAGGCGGTGAGGCATCGCCATCGCTGAGGATAATGATATGCTTCTGTGCTGCATCCCTGCCAATACCGCCCGTAAGCGCCTTAAAGGCCATT
The DNA here is from genome assembly GCA_028282665.1 of Phycisphaerae bacterium. Classification (GTDB taxonomy): domain Bacteria; phylum Planctomycetota; class Phycisphaerae; order UBA1845; family UBA1845; genus JANQHN01. The sequence continues at coordinate 12,504 of JANQHN010000296.1, forward strand.
CTCAGTGTTGAGTCGAAATCGGGCATATCGCCGATCTGCAACTGATCGATTTTCGACTTGATCGCGGCTTTGTTGGTTGCAAGTTGAAGAGGCACATCCCAATTATTCCCGCCAGGTGACCAAGAGTACGTAAGTACGCCGATATAGTCTTGTGAACTGATTGTATCGACGCTCTTTTTCGACATTTCCTTGCCCCAGAAGTTTCCTTTGGGGATCTCGCAACTATGCATGATTAAAACGAGCGCACCGCGCGGAATGACCCGCTTGTGCTTGATCTCGAAAGAGACGGGCATCACTTCTTCAACGGGCGTACCGATCCACCCTCCTGCCCCGAAGCTTTCGTCACCACCCAACATGATCAGCCCACTGCCCATGTCTTTGACATAAGTGGCCAAGTCCTGAATCTGCTGCTCGCTGAATTTTTCAGCCGGTACGTTGGCCAGGATGACGGTCGAGTATTCCATCATCGCCAGCAGATCGAATTCCTCCAACTCGTTGATGTGCCGCATCACCACGTCCAAACGTTCGCTTTGCAACGCGTCGAACAGTGGAGCGTCGATCTGGGGATCTGTTGTGATGAGTAATGCCTGACTGCCGCCGGACAAGAAGGTGAACGCGCTCGCTTCATTGTTCGCGGCTACCGTATCATCACTCGGACGATCAGGCGTGAAGACTGCACGGTAGCGCTGCGTACCTGAACCAGAAGCAAACACATCGAACATGAAAGTATTGGGGCCGGGCTCGAGGTCGACGTGCATCCCTCCATCCGCAGCCTGAAGCAGATTGTCGTTATGGTAGATCGCCAAAGTGCCGCTGGCCGCGCGCTCCGATGAAACCACAAGCCTGACCTGCACCCGCTCTCCCGCCTCTGCGTATGTCGGTGCAAGCATGCGTTCAATATGAATCTCGTTGCGATGCCTATACCAAAGCGGCACGATATCGACGGGGATTCCATCCGCAGCGGCGCGGCCGGCCTCCGTCATCACGTCACCCATGTTGTCATTGCCATCGGAAAATAGCACGATTCGCTTTGTCGTATCGTGCGGGAACATCACCATGGCAAGCCGTAATGCCTCAGCGATATTCGTGCGATCCGTATCCGACATAATCGGCAATCGACCGTCCGGAATCAGATAACCACCACGCATCGGCAATTGCTCGAGGAAAGCGTTGCGCGCAAAGTCGATAACCCCTGTGCGATCATCTTTCGCAATATCTTCGGACACCTTTCGAATGAAAGCGTCTTGAAACTGCTCATGATCGCGGGCGCTGTGTGAACGATCCATGAGAAACATCACCGTCAGATCGTCATGCCGTTTGACGTAAGAGACCTCTGCAAGACAGGCAGCGATGAGCGCGATGAGTACCGCTCGCACAATGATCGCCGCAATTCGTCGCCCAGGTCCGAGCCCCGCCATGCTCCGAAACGAAACCAGCACCAAGACCGGTATAAGCGCGCAAAGCCACATCCACGCGGGCGAGTAAAAAGAAAATGGCAACGCCAATGCGGGCATCTATTTAGGCCTTACAATCTGAATGCGGCTGTTAAGTGAATCAACGATGTATACCAAACCCTCAGCGCCATACGTCGCGCCCCAAGGGGAGAAAAGCTGACCGGGCTCCCGACCACTCTCGCCCCAAAGCCGAACGGATTCTCCCTTCTTTGTGAACCATTGCAAACGATTTCCTTCATATTCACAAACCATGATTTGCCCATCGGGCGTGATAGCCAAATCGTAAGGAAATCGAAGTTGCCCAGGTTCGGCACCATATTCTCCGTACACGCCAAGTACCTCGCCTGTCAACGAAAGACGAACGAGTCGATGGTTGCATGCATCGGCGATCCACATGGTCTGTTCTTCGTCAATCGCAATCGCGGAAGGACGTCGCAGATATTCTCCATCTATCTCGAAATCGCAAAGCGTAGATAAATACTGGAACTCCGGCGAGAAAACTTGAATGCGGTGGTCTCCACTGTATTCCGCAACATAGATTTGTCCATTGTCATCGAAAGCAATGTCGGTTGGTAATTGAAACTGCCCAGGCCCCAGCCCGTTCTCGCCGAATGAACCAAGCAGTTCTCCATCGCGGCCATAGACAATAACGCGGCTGTAGTGTGTATCGGCGACAAAAACCCTGCCATCAGGATGAACCGAAAGCCCCACGGGCTTGCCTTTGGCGATTTCGGGCATCTTCCATCTGATTTCAAAATTACCTTCTTTGCTAAACCGCTGAACTCGCCCTGACTTGTCAACAACGTAAACACAACCTTGACTATCTGCAGCGATTGCACGTGGGTAGCTGAAATCTCCGTCACCCAAGCCTACACTGCCGAAAGCGCGGATAACGCCATTCTCAGTCAATTCAGGCGGTTCGCAACCAACAAGAAAACCACACGCGCATGCGAACAAGAAATGAATCGCGTAGACGAGTCGGATCGATGGACGATACCTCATGAGGCGGAACTGCTGTTTAGGGAGATTGTGTTGCAACCGGCGGTAAAAGATGTACCACACAATGACTGCATGCTCTCCTATTTTTTCTTACCAACAGGTTTTCTCGGGATGAGGCATGAGCCGTTAGTAGAACAATACTCATTCTTCTTTCGGTGCTTGAGACTTCGACTTTTTAGAATCTCCATCATCATCCGAAGCCTTAGACGAATCGGACCCGCCAGATTTCGCCGTCGTCCCGCTATCCCCGCCCTCGCGGCTCGCTTCCGCCTTTTCGCGCGAGATGGAGAAATATTTTTTGATTGCCTTCTGATAGTGGCGGGGCACGCGATCGCGATTGATAGCGTCGCTGGCCTCCTTCTCAGCAGACGTCAACGCTTCAACGTGTTCGGCAGTAGACTCACCCTTGACCTGCTCACCATCAACCTGAAACTGGCCAATGATCGACCCCTTAGTGGTAGAAACTTTGCCTTTCTCGATCTTGAATCTTACGGAGGTCTCTTCTTCCGAAGCAATCTTTCCTTTGCCTTGACCTTGGCCACCCATACCGCCTTTGCCCTTACTTTGGCCTTTACCTTTCTGATCGCCACTTCCACCAGCCTGTTGGCCTTGACCCGATTGACAAGGCTTGTTGCCGGAGCACTGGTTTTGTCCCTGACCACTTTGAGAGCCATTGGGGCACTGCTGATTGATGTCACTTTTAGCCTGCTGCACACCAGACATTGCAGATTCGATCTGCTTCATCTCCTCCTGAATCTGCTCCATTTCGCTCAGTTGCTGTTGAGCCTGGGACATGCCATTGATCGAGTCTCCCTGTTGCCCCTGTTGATTGCACTTGCTGGCTTGCTGCATCGACTTGCTGAGGCTTTTGCAACTGCTGCAAGCTTGCTGCTTTTGCTGAAGCTGTTTGGCAACTTGCTGAGCCTGCTGCTGATTCATGCCCTTTTGTTGCAGTTGCTTTTGCACCTGATTAAGATCCTTCTTCTTCAAATTTTCGAGCATCCGATCCTGTTCCTGCTCGTTCAGACCGGCCTTCTCCATCTCCTTACGCAACTCCTGCTCGCTGCCGGCCTGTTTGAGCTGCTCGGACAATTTGTCCAACTCCTTGCTTAACTTATTGACGAACTCCTGATCTTTCTCCTGCTTCAAGGTCGCAAGCTGTTCCTTGAGCTTTTGCAGCTCTTCCTTGGCCGTCTTGAAATCACCCTGTGAAAGCGCATGGCTTAATTTCTTGGTCGGAGCGTCATTATCTCTGGGAGCTTGCAAGCTACGCATGCGCTTCTTCGTCTCCTTGAGCGCATCGTACTTGTTGTCCTCCCGCTTCTTCTTCAATGCATCTTCCAACCTATCCAAACCCTTCAAACCCTCATGCGTCAGGTCTTCCGGTCGCTTCAAATCGCCACGCGAGAGCGACTTGTCAAGTGCCTCAATTTCCTCTTCAAACTCCTTGAGGGCTTTATTTTTCTGGATCATCTTGCGAGCTTGTTCCACCTGTCGCTTAACGACGACACGTGTCTCTTCGACCTGCGTCGCGTCCACAACCGGCTGATCCGCCTGCGAGGACGCTAGATACCCTTTTGGAACGAGCAACATCAGCGCGGCCACGACCATCGCCACACCCGCGTAACCGGCAGGCTTCGGAACACCGAGCCGGAGATGACGATTAACGGTAATAGAGTTTCCGATGCGCTCCGCATCATAAACAACCGCACGCGCAAAAGGATCGGAATCATCCGAACAATACAGGCCGCTACTGATGCGTTCACGCAAGCCAGCCGCCTCATCCAATGCGGCAGCAGCTAGATAACGCGATTCGCGTTCTATCCAGGTCCAAATGACCGATGTCACAAAAGCCAAACACGCAACGCCACCGAACACCGGCAGAAGTGGAATGGAAAGCGAAAACAATCGTTGCATAAGAACGATGAATCCGAACACAATCGCACCACCCGCAAGCGACCAACAAATCCGGTCGAGCCAACGATTAAGCCACAAACGACGTTGAGCCCGGACGACCTGTTTTTCCAACGCTGTCATAACACTGCTCCGTCAGTTCGATTCCTGGCGTTATATACTCTATATATCGTACTTAGGTTCACCCGTAACAACAAACGCGAAATTCCCCCACCATGCCATTATCGACACGTAGCGTTCGCGGCCTGCCGTGCTTACAGATAGAACCGCTGCAAGCCCCTAAGTTCTTTGTGTAACGCTTTTTTCTTGACACAATTTGACAACCTTTTGGAACATTGGTCGCATTCACATGCAACGTCCTGAATCGTGTACAATCAGCGGGAAAGTTTGCTACCCTTACCGAAAACATGGCAACGTTAACCTTGCTTTAAAAATTTGCCGACCCACCCGGGATACTAGACGCCTGTGGAGTCAAAATGTTAAATCGTAAAACACAATCCAGAATGATTGACCAACTCGGACTGTTCCATACGTCAGACCGGCTTCCGATATCCAGCTCGCCGCTATTAATCCTGGTCTTTTGCGGACTCTGGTCCTGTGGGACTGTCCGGGCTCAAATTCCATCCGATCCTGCGGGCTCATCACTAGCTAATTCTGAGCCCGCCGCCGAATCGCAAGAAGTTGCAAAAGAAGCCATCGAACCTGGATTAACCACGATTGTACTTGTCGAAGGCCAGGTCTTTGACCCGTGTGGTTCAGGCCTGGAGGCGAGTGATGTTCTTTTATACCGCACACTGGCTGGAGACGAACCCGGCGAATTGCTAATCCAAACGAAAACGAAAGAGTTCGGCGACTACAGCCTAACGGCTTCCGAGGCTTTGCAGGGGCGTTTTCTTCTTGAAATCAACCAGGCCCCCTATGCAACATTCAGGCAGATCGTCGAACTAAATCCCAACGAACTACCTACTTATGTAGCGGCAAATATTCAAGGCGCGATCTCCCTCAAGGGACAAGTGATCGATCACTTGGGCAATAAGCCGATCCCCGGTGCGTTCATCACCTTCACCGATGCCTGTCGTGAACTCTACGCCACAACAAATGAGCACGGCCGGTTCACCATCGAAGGGCTGTTGCCAGTTTCCGGTTCAATCGCAGCAAAAGCCGAGGGATTTGGCAGAGAGGTGCGTGCGGTTGCCGCGCAGCCAAATACGCACGACAACGGAGAAAACAGCCAAGTTGGTCCGCTTAAAAAACAAACACAAGGAATCGTCATTGCGCCAGATGCAAAGATTGCCGAGGTGACCGGGGAAACCTCCGCTCCGCAACCCCGCTCAGACGACGCCCCCAGCGCCGGCGTGGACCTTACGATTCGCCTCAAGCCCGAGAGGATCGTTCACATTCAGGTCGTAGATGACGAGAATAAGCCCATCCATCAAGCAACGATCGAAGCATACAACCGCGAGCACGATGATTTCAGGATGGCCATCTCAGACGAAAACGGTATCGCTACCATTCGCGGGTTGCATTTCGATGCGAAGCAAATGGAACTGCGAATCACCAGTGATAAGCACGTCTCTTCTGTCGGCTTTGATCGGTTTGTGGAAATGCCGCGTGACATCAATGAATCCTCCCACAAGTATACACTCCAACGAGCGGGGAGCATCACGGGCAGGATCATCGACGCAAACACGCGAGAACCGGTAAGCGGCGCACGAATCATTGCAGGAGATGTCACTGTAGACGACACGCCCAGGGATTGGTCCAATTACAAAGGAGAATTTGAAGTGGCTGGCGTGCCTTCGGGTTCGCAGCCGGTCACCGTGCATATGGTTGGATATGCACCGGAATTCGTCATGGTAAACATCACCGCTGGAGTGCCGACGAAAAAAACGATCCGCTTGAAACGCGGCAAAAACCTGCGAGGTTTGGTCGTGGACAAAAATGGTGATCCGGTGCAAGGCGCGATCGTGGAGACTGGACTTTGGCAAGGCCAGGAAACACTAAGTCTACGTGCAATGACCGATGATGTGGGAAAATTCACAATTCCGGACGCACCGCACGACGAATTCGAAATTATCGTCTATGCAAGCGGATTCGAAGAAAAGACCGCTTGGGTCGCACCGAGCGACGCAGAGCCGGTGAAAATTACTCTCGAAGGCATCGCGGCATCAGCCTCCGTTGGCACGTCGCAATTGGACCTCATCAATAAGCCCGCCCCCGCTTTCACCGTCACCACCAGCGAGGGCGAAAAGTTGACGCTGTCGGAATTGAATGGCAAAGCGGTTGTGTTACATTTCTGGGCAACGTGGTGTCCGGGATGTGTCGCCGACATGCCTGAAGTCATTAGTCTGCATCGGAGATTCACCAATAATGAAAACTTCGCGTTAATCAGCGTAAGCTTGGATTTTCGTGAACGAGAGCTCCTCGACTACGTCGAGAAGAAAAGCCTGAAGTGGCACCTCGTATACGGAGAGAAAAGCGGCGCACAGGAAGTGACGCAAAGTTACGGTATCAACGCAATCCCAGCCTTGTTCCTGATCGATCCTGATGGCATAATTCGCGCTAACGTGTTGTCGGCCAATCAACTTGCCGATCAGGTCCAAACATTGCTGCAAGACCGGGACGAACTTTGACCGATATTTATACACAAACGCTATCGCAAACATCCGGCCGCCCCACAGGCTTCATGGTACCGCAGAATGAACGGGAGATTCGCGCGGCAAGGTTCTTGGACGAAGGCAAACTGGAGGAAGCGCAACGTTCCATAGTCGCACTCAACAATGATCCAACAGCGGATGCCGTTTGGCAATCGCTGCTTGTGGGGCGATTGGCTTATGAAAACCGTCGCTACAGGGAAGCGCAGGGCGCGTTTCTCGTAGCGGCAGCGAAAGCGTGGGCGCTAGAGCCGGTCGGAACGTC
>JANQHN010000403.1 GCA_028282665.1 Phycisphaerae bacterium
ACGATTTCCCCGTACTGGTCTGCCCCGGCCAGCCCAAGCTACGGGCGAACACGACGCCCGAAGAAATCGTGCGCTACTCTCCGCGCTACATGGATGTCATCAACCTGACCACCAGTCAATTCGAAACCGTCGAGGTGGCTGACTTTCTCAAAAGCGCGGGTGATAGCATGCCGGCCGTTGAACAGATCATTTCCATTTATGAGGATAGGCGTTTTCGCCAACCCCTTATAGGAAGCGTGGATTACGAAAAAGATGACGTAGTAGTAACTTTTGACGGTTTGCTCAATCGTACATCCTTCATTCAGAAAATAGAAACCCTGCTAAAGCTGCTGCAACGAGAAGTCAAACACCCCGTCGACATCGAATTTGCCTGTGATGGAGAATCCCTTTATTTACTGCAGTGCCGTGCTCAGGCTCCTGCAAAGTTTGCTCGACCGGCTCCCATTCCTCGGGGCATCCCCCATTCGCAGTTGCTCTTTTCCGCAAACCGCTATGTATCGAACGGGACGGCTCCAAATATCACTCACATTGTGTATGTTGATCCTGTCGCTTACAGCGAACTGGAACGTAAGCAGGATCTTCTTGCTGTTGGTCGCGCCGTCGGAAAACTGAATAAATTATTGCCGAAAAGGCAGTTCATCCTCATGGGGCCGGGGAGGTGGGGAAGCAGGGGCGATATTAGGCTTGGTATTTCCGTGACGTACTCGGACATCAACAATACTGCAATGCTCATTGAGATTGCCAAATCGTCCGGTAATTACACGCCCGAGGTTTCCTTTGGCACGCACTTCTTTCAGGATCTGGTGGAGGCTGAAATTCGCTACCTTCCACTTTATCCGGATGATAAGAGCGTCCATTTCAACGAGGATTTCCTGTTGCGCTCGCGCAACTTGTTGCCCGAACTCGCTCCGGAATTCGCAGCATTGGCAGACACCGTACGGGTTATTGACGTGGCTGCTGAAGCTGATGGCCGGACGCTGTGTGTCTTGATGAATGCGGATCTGGATGAAGCGGTAGCCGTACTCACGGAAAAAGACGGTGTGCTGGAACGTGAGGATGAGATAGGACCTGTTCGGCATGCCACAGAAGGGCAGGATTGGCGATGGCGCCTGCGGATGGCGGAGAGTATCGCTGGCCAAATCGATCCGATCAGGTTCGGTGTCAAGGCACTCTACGTTCTTGGAAGTACCAAAAACGCTACTGCGGGACCGGCTAGTGATATCGATTTGCTGTTCCATATGGATGCAGATGCAAACCAGCTTTCAGACCTTACGTCCTGGCTCGAAGGCTGGAGCAAAGCGTTGGCGCAGATCAATTACCACCGCACCGGATACAAGTGCGACGGGCTACTTGATCCGCACTTCATAACGGATAAAGACATCGCCAATAGGAGCAGCTACGCAGTCAAGATTGGAGCGATTACGGACCCCGCGCGGGAACTTCAAATCGGTTCCGAGGTCAGCGGACTTTAATGAGTTCTCGGCTGGCAGATTCCAGGTCGAGCGGGTCGAACCTCACGAGGGCAAGTTCCTCGCCGTCGTGAGCGGCGGAAAAGCAGTGCGTGTTTCCAATACGATCGCGCCAATCTCCAGTGATCCGGGCAGATTCGTGGATGTGACCATGCAAGGTGACTAATGGCTGACGCTCGAGAATGAAACGTTGCATGGCGATGCTGCCAACATGAATATCTACGGGAACGTGATCAATGATTTTGCCGTCCAGGGCGGCTCGATCCAGATTCGTCTGGTAAGGAGGTGCGTGAAACAAAAAGATGGCGTTTTCAAGACTACGGTCACCGGCAAGGCTCGAAAGATCCTCGCTGATGGTGGCGAAACGGATTTGCGATGAAGACTGAGGAACTGAACGATGCCCCTCTTCCGGTGACACGCAACCGGGTTCAACATAGCGCGAGACGTCGTAACGCTCCCAATCTTTATTCAAAAACGGGGAGGGCGGGATGAAAGAATAACCGTAAACGTTGAAGCGACCGAATGCGAAACGACGGTCATGGGCATAATGCCAGACACGGCGTGTTGCGGCTGCCAAAAGCGCAGCCTCTTGCGACCTGCTGTCATCGTTACCGAGGATCAAAAACACCTGCGGATAGCGCTCGCCCATATTCGCCATCAATTGTTCGAATCTTTCAACAAGAAAATCGTTTACAAAATCGCAATGCATGATCTTGATCGATCCCAGGGCGGATAGCCCTGACGGTAGAAGATCTCCTCCCAAAAAGACTGCGGCCGGCTGTTCTTGTTGAATGCAGTCGAAAAGCCTCTCATACCTGTCCACACAGCCGTGCAGATCGGAGACAAACACATAGTTTGGCATACCAGTTCTCGATGATATAAAGTACTGTGTGAACTTGCACGTATCTGTCGATTCGGTTGGCGGCTCTGTAAGCACGGATTGGTTCAGCGCTTGCCGGTATCCCCGTTTCGTTCAAAAACCACCTCTTACCGGGAATCGCCTGAGCTGACCTTCAGTCGTCCGAATGCCATTTTATAGCAGTTTCAATCCAGGCGTAGTGTTCAGAGTCGACTTTCCGGCAGTGCAAAACACGGTGTCGGATGCCGCACCTGACTGGAGCTTGCTGTGGCATCCAATGCGAGGCGATAATTTATAATGGAAGGGTTTGGCTGGTGCCGTGACCTGGCTAATACGCTCAGGCATCAGTTAGCAATCGGTTGCCAGTTGTCTTTCCGGCTTCATCATTGCCCTGCTCTGTGTCACTGCAAGGATGACCGGTTGGAGTTTTGTCCGAGTCGGTCTCCGCGTTTGTCATCGTGTGGGATTGTAACCTCAAAGCAGGTAGGTACGTCCCAAGCGGAATCGTCGTTAGCGGCACGCCTATCCTTTTTAGAAACCTGGTCTTAAGGATGCTCGTCCAGATCAAACGTGATGGCGGCTGTGGAAGGCAAAACCGGGTACTCAATGCAGCAGCGGTACACTTCAAACCGGCGGGAATCCCAGTCGAGACGATCAAAGATGAACTGAATCATTTCGGCGTAGCGGGGCGCGTGCGGCGTGTGTACCGCTTCTACGCCTCTTCCGAGCAGCGATACGGTTACCGGAAATTTCAACCAATCTCGTTTGCGGCTGTAGCCGGGAAAAGGTTCGGCTCCGACACTCTCACCGTAAGCCGCTGAGTTTGACGGTGGCCTGGAAAAAGTTCCTTCATGCACCAGCACATCGTGAATAAGCACTTCACAGGGGGTTCGCACACGCGCGGTGTAAAGTCCGACGGAATTGCTGTCATCCCGGTAGCGCGGTACCGCTCCGTGGGCTATCGTGCCGCTGATGCAGTCG